>NZ_JBFWLZ010000014.1:63529-68735 GCF_050251835.1 Diaphorobacter sp.
TGTCGGTGGCCGTCAAAAAGCTGGAGGACGAGCTGGAGGTCAAGTTGTTCGAGCGCAGCGCGGGCGATGTGACCGTGACGCCGCTGGGCGACGAGATCGTGCGCCAGGCGCAAAGCGTGCTGGAGCAGGCCGCCGCCATCAAAGAGATCGCCAAGCGCGGCAAGGACCCGCTGGCCGGCGCCCTCACGCTGGGCGTGATCTACACCATCGGCCCCTACCTGCTGCCCGAGCTGGTGCGCCACGCCATCGCGCGCACGCCGCAAATGCCGCTGATGCTGCAGGAGAACTTCACCGCCCGGCTGCTGGAGATGCTGCGCACCGGCGAGATCGACTGCGCCATCCTGGCCGAACCCTTTCCCGACACCGGCCTGGCCATCGCGCCGCTGTACGACGAGCCCTTCATGGCGGCCGTGCCCTCCAGCCATGCGCTGGCCCAGCGCAAGAGCGTGTCGGCGTCGGAACTGAAGAACGAGACCATGCTGCTGCTGGGCGTGGGCCACTGCTTTCGCGACCATGTGCTGGAGGTCTGCCCCGAGTTCGCGCGCTACGCCAGCAACGCCGAGGGCATACGCCGCACCTTTGAAGGCAGCTCGCTGGAGACCATCAAGCACATGGTGTCGGCCGGCATGGGCGTGACGCTGGTGCCGCGCCTGTCGGTGCCGCGCGATGCGCTGCACACCGGCGTGCGCCGGCGCAAGAGCGACGACGCCCATATCCGCTACCTGCCCGTGGTGGAAAGCGACGGCAGCCCGCCGCCCATGCGCCGCGTGGTGCTGGTGTGGCGCCGCAGCTTTACCCGCTATGAGGCCATTGCCGCGCTGCGCAATGCCATCTACGCCTGCGAGCTGCCCGGGGTGACGCGGCTGTCCTGATGGTTTTGTGGTGCCCGCAGGCGCTGCAGTTGGTACAGTCGGTTCATTGGTTTCAAGCCCATCAACCCGAAAGGACACACCATGGCCAAGCCCAGCAGCAAATCCGCATCCACCAAGACCGGCGTGCCGCGCATCGACATCGGCATCAGCGAAAAAGACCGCGCCGCCATCGCCCAGGGCCTGTCGGGCCTGCTGGCCGATACCTACACGCTGTACCTGACCACGCACAACTTCCACTGGAACGTCACTGGCCCCATGTTCAACACGCTGCACACCATGTTCATGGACCAGTACACCGCGCTGTGGAACGCCGTGGACCCGGTGGCCGAGCGCATCCGCTCGCTGGGCCACTTCGCGCCGGGCTCGTATGCGCAGTTTGGCCAGCTGACCAGCCTGCCCGACGTACCGGCCGAGCCGCCCAGGGCCACCGAGATGATCCGCATCCTGGTCGAAGGCCACGAAGCCGTGGCCCGCACCGCGCGCGAGCTGTTCCCCCTGGCCGACAAGGCCAGCGACGAGCCCACGGCCGACCTGCTGACCCAGCGCATGACCGAGCACGAGCAGGCCGCCTGGATGCTGCGCTCGCTGCTCGAAGACTGACGATCTCTTGCGCAGCAGCGCCGCACGCACCATGTCCGCCACCGAAACCGAGCTCAAACTGGCCCTGCCGGGGCTGGATAGCGCGTTGCTGGCCCGGCGGCTGGCGCGCGTGCCTGCTTTGGCGCGCACCACGCCCATGCGCGAGCGCCTCACCAGCATCTATCACGACACGCCTGCGTTGGACCTGCTGCGCCAGCGCGTGGCGCTGCGCCTGCGCCGCGAGGGCGAAGGCGACGGCAAGGGGGCCAAGGCCCGCTGGCTGCAAACCCTCAAGACCGCGGGCGACGCCGCCAGCGCCCTGAGCCAGCGCGGCGAGTGGGAGATGCCCGTCGCCGGCCCGGCGCTGGAGCCGGCGCAGCTGGCCGGCACGCCGTGGGCCGCCCTGGATCCGCAGGGCGAGTGGGCCGCGGCCCTGCAGCCCTGCTTTACGACAGACTTTGAGCGCACCCGCTGGCGCCTGCGCGTGCGCGGCGGCGCCGTGATCGAGGTGGCGCTGGATGTGGGCGCCATTACGGCCACGGTGGACGGCGCGCAGCGCAGCGCCCCCCTGTGCGAGCTGGAGCTGGAGCTTGTGCAAGGCCCGCCCGAGGCACTGCTGGCGCTGGCGCGGCGCATTGCCCGCCATGTGGCCGTGCTGCCGCTGGCAGCCAGCAAGGCCGAGCGCGGCTACGCCCTGCTGCAGCCACCCGCCAGCCCGGCCGTGACGGCCAGCCCGCCACCGCTGGCGCGCCGCATGACGGTGGCCCAGGTGGCCGAGCGCGTGCTGGGCGAGGCCTTCCAGCAGTTTTGCGCCAATTTGTTTGCGCTGCAGCAGGGCTCGGACGCGCCCGAGGTGGTGCACCAGGCCCGCGTGGGCTGGCGCCGCCTGCGCAGCCTGGTGCGCTTGTTTGCGCCGGCCTGCACCGACCGCCCCGCGCCCGCCGCTGCCGCGCTGGCGCCGCTGCTGCAGCCGCTGGGCCGCCTGCGCGACCTGGACGTGGCCAGCACCCAGACCCTGCCTGCGCTGGCCGCGCACTATGCGCAGGGCGATGAGGGCCGGGCCGCCGCCTGGCAGTCGGCGCAGGACATGCTGGCCGCCGCGGCGCAGCAGACCCGGGGCGAAACCCGCGCCGCACTGCAGCAGCCCGCCGTGGGCGCGGCCCTGCTGGCCTGGCAGGACTGGCTGCATGGCTGGTCGCTGGCGGCCCAGGTGGCACCGGGTGTGCAGGCATGCACGTTCAGCGCGCTGGCGGCCGAGCCCGCCCGGCACTGGGCGCGCCAGCGCATCCGGCGCCTGGTGCGCAAACTGGCGGCGGCGCTCGAGACTGCGGGCGACGACGAGGCGCTGCACCATGCGCGCATCCTGGCCAAGCGCCTGCGCTACGGCAGCACGGCGCTGGCGCCGCTGTTGCCGCAGCGCATGACGCGCCACCGCAGCGCGGCCGAGCAATGGCAAGAGCGCCTGGGCGCCCAGCGCGACTGGACCCAGGCCGGCGCGCTGGTGGCAGCGCATGGCGGCGATGCCGCCGTGGCGGCCTTTTTGCGCGGCGCGGCCGTGGGCCGTGGCTGGGCAGGTGTGCGGGCGGGCCGCTGATGGGCGCACACTGCGCCGATGCAGTGCTGATGCCTTGCCTGCGCCTTGCCTGCGCGTTTCTTCATCCCATCTTTTTCTTCATTTCTGCCGCATGTCTGTCGTTCTTCCACGCTCCCGCCTTGCCCTGTACCTGGATCTGATCCGCTTCAACCGCCCCGCCGGCTGGCTGGTGCTGGTGTGGCCCACGCTCGCGGCGCTGTGGGTGGCGGCGGAGGGCTTCCCGGGCTGGCATCTGCTGGCGGTGTTCGTGGCGGGCACGGTGCTCATGCGCAGCGCGGGCTGCACCATCAACGACATTGCCGACCGCGACTTTGACCGCCACGTCAAGCGCACCACGCAGCGCCCCATCACCAGCGGGCGCATCGGCGTGACCGAGGCGGCGCTGGTGGGCGTGGTGCTCACGCTGGCGTCCTTGGCGCTGGTGCTCACCACGCGCTGGGAGGCGGTGGCCTGGTCGGTGCCCGCGGTGTTGTTCACCATCCTGTACCCGTTCACCAAGCGGTTTTTTGCCATGCCGCAGGCGTTCCTGGGCATTGCGTTCAACTTCGGCATCGTGATCGCCTTCGCCGCCGTGCAGGGCCAGGTGTCCGCCGCGGCCTGGGTGCTTTGGCTGGCCAATCTGTTCCTGGTGCTGGCCTACGACACCGAATACGCCATGGTGGACCGCGACGACGACCTGAAGATCGGCATGAAGACCTCGGCCATCACGCTGGGGCGGTTTGACGTGTCCGCCATCATGGCGTTTTTTGTGCTGTGGCTGGGGCTGTCGGCCTGGGTGCTGCTGCCGCTGGGTCTGGGCTGGCCGCTGTGGCTGGGGCTGGGCGCGGCGGCGGCGCAGGTGGCTTGGCATTTCATGCTGATCCGCGGCCGTACGCGCGAGGGCTGCTTTACTGCCTTCAGCCAGAGCCACTGGATGGGCGCGGTGCTGTTTGCGGGCGTGGCGCTGGGGTATTTGCTACGTTAGTGATAGCTAGCAGCGCTTGTCTGACAAGCGCTACAGCCGCTTTTTATCTAAATCAGGCACCAAACTCGGCCGCCAGCTCCCGGGCGCGCGCCTGCGCCGCGCGCATGGCGGCGATGAAGTGCTGCGGCACCTGCGCGGCCTGCAGGTGGGTGATGGCGGCGTGCGTGGTGCCGCCCTTGCTGGTCACGCGCTGGCGCAGCACCTCGGCGCTGTCGGGCGACTGGGCGGCCAGCTGCGACGCGCCCTGGAACGTGGCCACGGCCAGCTGGTAGGCCTGCGCGGCGGGCAGGCCCATGTCCACGCCCGCCTGGGTCATGGCCTCCAGAAACAAAAACACATAGGCCGGGCCCGAGCCCGACAGGGCGGTGACTGCGTCGAGTTGCTCCTCGGCCCCCACCCAGACGAACTGCCCGGTGGTGGCGATGACCTGCTCCACCAGCGCTTTGCTTTGCGCATTCACTTGCGGGCAGGCAAACAGGCCGGTGATGCCCTGGCCCACCAGCGCCGGGGTGTTGGGCATGGCGCGCACGATGTTCTGCGTGCCCAGCCAGCGCGCGATGCTGTCCGTGGGGATGCCCGCGGCCACGCTCAGGTGCAGGGCAGCGCTGGTGTGCGGGCGCACGGCGGCCGTGGCTTCCTTGAAGGTCTGGGGCTTGACGGCCCATACGACCAGCGCGGCGCGCGCCAGCGCATCGCTGGCCTGGGGCTGGGCGGTGATGCCGAAGTTGTGCAGCAGCGCGGCGCGCGCGGGCTCGAAGGGCTCTACCACCTCGATCTGGCTGGCCGGCAGGCCGCGCTGCACCAGGCCGCCGATGATGGCGCTGGCCATGTTGCCGCCGCCGATGAAGGCAATGGGGGGAAGGGTGGGGGCGCTGGCTGTCATGGGGTGAATCCAGTTGAAAAACGAAGTCAGGCGGTATTGTGCGCTGCCCGGCCCCTATCAAAACAGGAGCTGCTCACGCTTGATTTACCTGGGTTTGAGGCGGTTTTGAGCAAAAATTCATGTGCTGCAGACCGGTTTTCGGACTTTCCCCGGTCTGTTGGGGGCATTAAACCGGCTTGCAGACGCGAAAGATCGCAAAATATAGGGTAAAAAGTGCCGTAAACCCATGTAAGGCAATCGCTGGCAGCTATCAATTTTGATGCGGTTTGCGACATGCGACATGCGACATGCGACATGCGACATGCGACATGCGA
>NZ_JBFWLZ010000015.1:0-65330 GCF_050251835.1 Diaphorobacter sp.
CTGGTATCTGCTTTGTTGGTGTGTCATGGTGCGCAGTGAAGCTGCCTGAGACAGCAAAAAACCCGCAACGCCAGGAAACGTGCGGGTTTTGAGAGGGTGTGAGACTGTTGGAGAGTCTTTTTTGGCCTGCCCGGAGGGACTCGAACCCCCGACCTATTGCTTAGAAGGCAATTGCTCTATCCGGTTGAGCTACGGGCAGATGGCGCTGCGCCTGTTGCTGGCGCAATCTGCTTGCGGGGCGTGGTTTGCGCCCGCCAGCGGTGGCGGATGATACCCGCGGGTGCTTGCCCGGTTGTGCGATGTCCGGGGCACAGTATCTGCAAGAATACTGGAAAATATGCCTCTATCCCTTGTAGATAGAGCGCTAGTAGCTACGTTATCAATAGCAAAAACAATGTTCAAGGCTGCTGGGAGCCTCAGTCGGTTTCCTCAAAAACCAGTGAGGGCGGGGCCATGATGCGCGCCATATCTGCCAGGTTGGCAATGATGTGGTTGGCGAAGTAGCTGTTTTGCGTGTCGGGTTCCAGTGCTGCCACAGCCAGGTTGGCCAGGGGCTGGTTCAGCGGGACGTAATAGCTGCCGCTGGGCACGTCGATGGCGATGCGCCGGGGCGTAACCTGGGCACGGACGATGGAGCGCGCATCGGCAGGCGTGCCGTCGGCGTGGTGCCGTTGTGAGGTTTCGCGGCTGGCTTCCTGATAGGTGTCGGCCAATGCCGTGCCCGGCTCGGCGATGCGCATGACCTGGATGCCCAGCAGTTGCATCCGCTCCACGGCGTCACCGGCACTGGCGGCAAGCCAGTAGCCGCAGGGGCGAGGGCGTTTTCTCAACGCGTTCAACTGCAGCGATGACGACCACTGCACGCTCACGGCGCGGTCGGCCCCGGTCAGCGGGTCCAGCATCAGCAGGTCGCGCTGGGTCGGCATGGGACTGGCCTCGATCGTGATGTTGCCGCGGCAGGCCTGCGCGGCGATGTCGCGCGTTTCATAAGACCGTACCTGCTCCAGGCTGTCCGCGCGATCCACCGTGCTGCGCAATGCGCTGGTGACGGCGGTGACCTGCGCATGCACGCGGCGCTGTATGTGGGTGCGCTCCATGCCAGCGCCGCGGCTTTGCACCAGCATGCTAACGGCGTTCTTCAGCCCGTTGACGTTGCGCGCCGTTTCCGGCTGCGTGCCGCCCATGAAGATGCGCAAGTCGCCGGGGCGCGTGGATGCGGTGTATTGCCAGTCGTGTGTCAGGGCTTCGGTGGTCAGGGCCTTCGCCATGGGCTGGTGGTACCACTCCAGCGCGGCCCTGGACATGAACTCGGGCAGATTGGCCGTGGTTGCGTGCTGCATCAGTACGTCGTGGCGTTGCAGGGCGTTGAATTTTTCTAGAAACGCTCCTCCCACCCGGTATTCCTGCAGGTCGATCACGGCAATGGGGCGGTAGTTGCGCACCAGCTTGGCCAGCGCACGGGCCTCGGGTGTTTGCAGCAGCAGGTGGTCGCGATCCAGGTCGATGCCGTTGGCGGTGGCGCGTGCGCCAGCCTCTGCGCCGTCCGGGTTGGCGCGGGGCACGACGATGACGTTGATGCGATCGAGCATGGGTTCCAGCAGGCCCTGCGCCAGCTCCCGGGCCACGACCAGCAAAGCTTCGCTGCCCGCGGGCTCGTCGCCATGCTGCTGGCCGATCAGCACGACGGTGGGGCGGCGGCTGGCATCGAGCGCAGCCACGTCGGTGCCTGCGGCGCGCGTGAGCACCAGCGCATGGATGGGCGCGCCGCGCTGCGACGGGCCCAGGTCCAGCATTTGCAAGCGCGTGGCGCCACGCTGCGTGGCCGCCAGGTCGCGCAGCCATTGCGTGAGCTCGGCCTGGGTGGTGAAGCCGCTGCGGCCCTCTGCCAGGCCGGGAGTTTCGTAGCGCACGGAGGGCGCAGGAAAGCGTGCCGCGACGGCTGCGCTGTAGGGCAATGGGGCCGTGGCTTGCGCGCCATCGGGCGTGACCGGTGTCGTCGCTACCGGTGCGGCGGGGACATCGGTGCGCTGCGCCGTGCCCAGCGGTGGGGGCACCGTGCGCGGGGCTTGCGGGGTTGCGGTGGCAGGTGGTTGGGCGGGCCAGGGCGGCAAGGGCGTGCTGGCGCATGCACCCAGCAGCGCCGCGGCCAGCAAAGTCGCGGCCCTGACAGGCGCCGAAGCGCTGGTGCGCCGGGGGGCATCAGCAGCTTGCAAGGGGGTGCGAAGGGGCGGAGTGGTGGACTGCATCATGGTGAACATCAGCGACTGCGTGGGCGCATGCATGTTACCCGGCGCGCTCGCGGCGCGGGTGACGCGCGCAGTGTGGGTTGCAAGCCTGGGTCTGCGGCCATTGTTGCGGGGCGCCTGTTGGGCGCAGCTTTCAAGGGGCAATCCGGGCATAAAAAACCCGGCATGGCCGGGTTGGTGCATCAGGTCAGCGTTCGCTGCGCTTGTCAGCGGCCATAGCCGCCGCCGCGCGGGCCCCGCCCGCCACCTCCGCCGCCGCTGCGAAAGCCGCCCCGGCGGCCGCGGTCCGTCATGCTGTCCACATTGGTGCGCATGGGATCGGGTTCGCTGGTGCGTCCGCCGCCGTGGCGTGGGCCCAGGTTCAGGTGGGGCAGCTGTGTGCCCAGATGGGCGTGCTCACTGCGTGGCTGGCTATCGTCAGAGCGGCGATTGCCGCTGTTGGCGCCACCGCCACTGCCACCGCCGCGGCGTCCGTCGCCCGCGTTGCGGGGCTGCTGCGGGCCGCGGCCGGCTGGCCGGCCGCCGTTGCCTGCCCTGGGGCCCCGGCCCTCGCCGCCCTGGCCGTTGCTGTTTGCGCGCTGGCCATCACCTTGGCCGCCGCCCTGGCGCCCGCCGCGCGGCGAGCCCTGGGCTGCCTTGTTGGTGCGCATGCGCTCCATCATTTCGGAGCGCGCGGCTTTGGCTGCGGCCTGCATGACCTCGCGGCTCGGCGGCTTGCCCGCGCCGCCCCAGATGGTCTGTCGCCCCATCGCGATGGGCTCGGCCTTCTCACCCTCGTCGGGGCCGAAGCCGTCGATTACCTGCACGGGGATCTCCTGCTTGGTGAAGCGTTCGATCTCCATCATGAAGCCTTCTTCGTCCATGCACACCAGGCTCACGGCCTGGCCCATGCGGCCGGCGCGGCCCGTGCGGCCGATGCGGTGCACGTAGTCTTCGGGTACGTTGGGGATCTCGTAGTTCACGACATGCGGCAGGTCATCGATATCGATGCCGCGCGCTGCAATATCTGTAGCAACCAGAGCCCGGATCTGGCCGGTCTTGAAGCCATCGAGCGCCTGGGTGCGCGCGCTTTGGCTCTTATTGCCGTGCAGCGCCATGGCGCTTACGCCGTGCTTGGTCAGGTAGTCGGCAACGTTGTTGGCGCCGAACTTGGTGCGCGTGAACACCAGCACCTGGCTCCAGTCGTGCTGCTGAATGATGTGCAGCAGCACCTGCTTTTTCTTGCCGCGGCCCACGGGGTGGATCACCTGGCTGATGCGCTGCACCGTGGTGTTGCGCGGCGTCACCTGGATGCTTTGCGGATTGTTTAGCAGATTGCCGGCCAGATCGCGAATTTCGTCGCTGAACGTGGCCGAGAACAGCAGGCTTTGCTTGGCCTTGGGCAGCAGCGCCAGCACCTTTTTCACGTCGTGGATGAAGCCCATGTCGAGCATGCGGTCGGCCTCGTCCAGCACCAGAATTTCGACCTGCGAAAGGTCCATGAAGCCCTGTTGCTGCAAATCGAGCAGGCGCCCGGGCGTGGCCACGAGCACGTCCACGCCGCGCTTGATGCGGTCGATCTGCGGGTTCATGCCCACGCCGCCGAAGATCACGGTGGACTTGATGTCCAGGTGCTTGCCGTAGGAGCGCACGGATTCCTCGACCTGTGCTGCCAGTTCGCGCGTGGGGGTGAGCACCAGGGCGCGCACTGCGCGGTTGCCAAACTTGCTCGTGGGTGCCTGGCCCTCAGCCAGTCGATGCAGCATGGGCAGGGTGAAGGCGGCCGTCTTGCCGGTGCCTGTCTGCGCGCCGGCCAGCAGGTCGTGGCCTGCAAGCACGGCAGGTATGGCCTGGGCCTGGATCGGGGTGGGGTTTTCGTAACCCTGTTCTTGCACGGCACGCAAAAGGGCCGGCGCCAGCTTCAGTTCTTCAAATGTCATTTAAGTTGGGTGCGCCCATCCGGGGCGCTGGGTATCGGCCTGTCGCGGGCGACTTTACGGGTCGCCGAGCCAGTTGTGTAGGCTGATGATTTCAAGAGCGGGAGCCTGGAAGTGAGGTTCCATCGTCCCCAGCCGGTCTAGGCTGATGCCGTGGGCAACTGGAGCCCGCAGCGGCCGCTATTGTCGCATGCGCCGATAATCGCCTTTTGCGCATGATTTTTTCGGCGCCTTTGTGTGGTTAGTTTTCAGATAAATCCATGGCCCAATACGTTTTCTCGATGAACCGTGTCACCAAGACCGTGCCGCCCAAGCGGCAGATCTTGAAAGACATCTCGCTGTCCTTCTTTCCCGGAGCCAAGATTGGCGTGCTTGGCCTGAATGGCTCGGGCAAGTCTTCGTTGCTCAAGATCATGGCGGGCGTGGACAAGGAGTTCGAGGGCGAGGCCCTGCCGATGGCGGGCCTGAGCATCGGCTATTTGCCCCAGGAGCCGCAGATCAACCCGGAATTCACCGTGCGCCAGGCTGTCGAAGAGGCCATGGCCGAGGTGAACTCGGCGCGCGCCCGCCTTGAAGAAATCTATGCAGCCTATGCAGAGCCTGACGCCGACTTCGATGCGCTGGCCGCCGAGCAGGGCGAACTGGAAGCGAAGATCGCCGCTGCCGGCACCGACTCCGAGCACCAGCTGGAGATCGCCGCCGACGCGCTGCGCCTGCCGCCGTGGGACGCGGTGATCGGCAAGCTGTCCGGCGGTGAAAAGCGCCGCGTGGCACTGTGCAAGCTGCTGCTGTCCAAGCCCGACATGCTGCTGCTGGACGAGCCCACCAACCACCTGGACGCCGAGTCCGTGGACTGGCTGGAGCAGTTTCTGCACCGCTTCTCCGGCACCGTGGTTGCCATTACCCACGACCGCTACTTCCTGGACAACGCCGCCGAGTGGATTCTGGAACTGGACCGCGGTCATGGCATTCCATACAAGGGCAATTACTCAGAGTGGCTGCTGCAAAAGCAAAACCGCCTGGAGGCGGAGCAAAAGGGCGAGGAAGCCCGTGCCAAGGCCCTGAAGAAAGAGCTGGAATGGGTGCGCCAGAACGCCAAGGGCCGCCAGGCCAAGTCCAAGGCGCGCATTGCACGCTTTGAAGAGCTGAGCGACTACGAATACCAAAAGCGCAACGAAACCCAGGAAATTTTCATTCCTGTGGCCGACCGGCTGGGCAGCCAGGTGATCGAGTTCAAGAACGTCTCCAAGTCGTTTGGCGACCGCGTGCTGATCGACAACCTGTCCATGAACATCCCTGCGGGGGCCATCGTCGGCATCATCGGCCCGAACGGCGCCGGTAAATCCACGCTGTTCAAGCTGATCGCCGGCAGGGAGCAGCCCGACAGCGGCGAGGTCGTGATCGGCCAGACCGTGAAGATGGCCTATGTGGATCAGTCCCGCGACGCCTTGTCCGACGACAAGACCGTGTGGGAAGACATCTCGGGCGGCCTGGACATCCTCAACGTTGGCAAGTTCCAGATGGCTTCGCGTGCCTACGCGGGCCGTTTCAACTTCAACGGACAGGACCAGCAAAAGAAGGTGGGCAACCTGTCGGGCGGTGAGCGCGGCCGCCTGCACCTGGCCAAAACGCTGATCCAGGGCGGCAACGTCTTGCTGCTGGACGAACCCTCCAACGACCTGGACGTGGAAACCCTGCGCGCCCTGGAGGATGCCCTGCTGGAGTACGCCGGCACGGTGCTGGTCATCAGCCACGACCGGTGGTTCCTGGACCGTATCGCCACGCACATCCTGGCCGCCGAAGGCGACAGCCAGTGGGTGTTCTTCGATGGCAATTACCAGGAATACGAAGCCGACAAGAAAAAGCGATTGGGCGAAGAAGGCGCGAAACCCAAGCGCATGCGCTACAAGGCGCTCAAATAGACATCTTCAGGTAGTAGCATTGGATCGGGCTATCGCCCGTCACTTGTCTGTTTCATCATGTCTCTCCCCGCGTCCCGCGCCCGAACGGTCTTTCGGGCATGTGTCGTCAGTGCCGTCAGGGATAGCGAAGCCCTGATGGCGGCGCTGGTGGCGGGAGCGAGCGCTGCGCTTGCCGCGCAGGAGTCGTCGGAGCGGGACATCCACAAACGCAGCCTGATCGGCGACGCGCTGCGTCTGCTGCGCCAGCATGAGTCCACCCTGATCAAGGCCTACCCCATGGCCTTTCTGGAGATCTGCGCCGAAGGTCCCTCGGCAGCCAACTCGCGGCCGGGTCAGTCCAGCGGCATGGACATCGGCGAGCTGGCGCTGATGGACGATTCCGATGTGCTGGCGCAGGTGGAGCTGTCCCGCGCGCAGCAGCTGGTGGCGCACGCCACGGAGGCCACGCTGGCCGAGCTGGACGCACTGGTCAGTTCGGCCCAGGGCCTGCACAGCGTGCAGCCCGAGAGCAACCCGTTGCGTCCCGAGAACTACATCCGTGCCCTGCAGCAGGTGGTGGGAGACACCGGCGTAAGCGGCGAGGTGCGCCAGCTGTGGATGAGCCAGATGCGCGAGCTGCTTGGGGCGCAACTGGTGCAGGCCTACCAGCGCGCTGCGCAAAGCCTGCGTGAGCATGGTGTGGAGCCGGTGGGCTATGCAGTGGCTGGGGCGGCGGGGTCGCGCGGATTCATGTCTGGCGGCGCGGATCTGGGCAGTCGCCCCATGGGCGTGGGTTATCCACCATCGGGCTACGGCGTGCCCGTTGCCTACGGATCGGGCTATGGCGCTGGCTGGGGGGGGCCATCGGGGTCGATGGAGCTGGCGCCCGAGGCGCAAGAGGCCTTGCTGACGGTGGGCATCCTGCGGCAGATGCTTGCGGGTGGGGGAGATCCCTTTGCTTTTGATGCGCCTGCCGGAACCTATGTGCCCGCCGAGGCGGCCGAGGCGATGCAGGACATTGCCCAGCTGGAGCGCATCGTCGGCCGTTTGGCGGGCGCCGCGCAAACGTCCGGGCAGTTGCCCGTGCCGGCGCCGGGGTGGAACGGGGCCTCGGCCTCTGCTGCCGTCTCGGCGGCAGCACCCGCGCGTGCCGCGCAGGGGGTGGTGAGCCGCATGATGGAAAACATCGCGCAAGATTCCCGTTTGTTGCCCCCGGTACAGCGCGCCGTGCAGCGCCTGGAGCCCGCCCTCAAAGAGCTGGTGGTGCACGACACCGGCTTTTTCTCCGACGAACAGCACCCTGCGCGCCGCCTGCTCGATGAGCTCACCGCGCGCAGTCTGGTCTTCACCACCGAGGACGGGCCGGCCTTTAGTCGCTTCATGCGGCTGGTGAATGAAGCGGTTGGACATCTGGCCTCTCAGGAGATCAAGGATGCCGAGCCTTTTGCCCAGGTGCTCAGAGCCCTGCAAAAAGCCTGGATGGCGCAGGACCGCATGCAGCGTGAGCGCCAGCAAGCGCTGCACCGCGAGCGGATTGCACAGAAGATTGCAACTGACTTTCGTCGCCTTCCGGACGCGGACAAAGTGTCGCCAGAGCTCATGGCTTTCATCACCGGGCCTTGGGTCGATGTGGTGATTCAGGCGCAAAGCAGCCAGCCGCAAGACGAAGGTGGGGACCCCGGTGGTTACCTGGCTGTGGTGCCGCTGCTGATTTGCTGTGCCCAGCCGGATCAATTGCGATCCGACCCGGTGCGCCTGGGCCAGGCCCTGGCCGACATGCTGCCGGTGGTGGTGCGCGGTCTTGAAAGCATTGGTCATTCACCCGAAGGCATAGCGCAAGTGATGCTGTGGCTGCAGCAGATTCAGCAACAGGCGCAGGATTTTGCCGCGGCCGGTGTACAGGAGGATTCGCCGACTTTTGCGCCAGTGTCCGAAGTCCCGTCCGACGAGGCGCCTGATCCTCAAGCGGATGCGCAAGAGTTCATGCTGCCGGCGGCCGATGATGCCGCCGCGGACACTGCCGCGGCTCAGTGCCCGCCGGTTGCGCCGCAACCCGAGTTGCGCATAGGCCAGTGGGTGGAGATCGTCAGCAACCAGAAGGCCGTACGCACCCAGCTGACCTGGTGCAGCCCGCACCACACGCTGTTTTTGTTCACTGCGGCAGACGCCAGCACACAGTCCATGACGCGCCGCATGATCGACAAGCTGATCGCTGAAGGTTCTTTTCGCTTCATCTCGCACCCGCCCGAGGCGGGCCGTGCTGCCCGCACCGGTCGTACACGGTCTGGCAAGCTGCGCTAGTACGGCGCAGCCGCCTGAGCTGCAACGGCGGCGCCGTACGCTGGCCGCGTGGCATCCGTCCCCATCAAACTTGTTGCCGTTCGGCCAGGTCGCGGCAGCCAGGCAGCACCAGCCCCTCGGCGGTGGTCAGGGTCTGCGCGGCCATGACGGCGCGCACGGTGGCGCGGGCCACGGCCTCGGCGGCCATGGTGGACAGCACCATCATGCCGGGGTGCCGGGCATGCGCGCCGGTGGCCAGCGCGAACAGCGTGTCGCCGTCGCTCATGGTGTGCACGGGGTTGATGCTGCGCGCCAGCCCGTCATGCCCGGCCACGGCCAGGCGCTGGGCCTGCACCTTGGACAGCCGCGCGTCGGTGGCAATCACGCCGATGGTGGTGTTGCTGCCCGCCAGCAGCGGGTGCGGCGGCTCGCCGCGCAGCAGCGCCTGGCGGGTGTTGCGTAGTGCCCGCCCGTCGGCGGTGCGGGCGCCGGCCAGCGGCAGGCCGGTGTCGGGGTGCACCACGTCGCCCACTGCGTTGCAGGCAATCAGCGCGCCCACGGTCACGCCTGCCACGCGTACCGCGGCCGTGCCCACGCCGCCCTTCATGGCGTGCGGCATGCCGAACATCTTGCCCACGACAGCCCCCGCGCCCGCGCCTACATTGCCCTCGGCCGGCTGTTGGCGCGTGGCGGCAGCGCACGCCGCGTAGCCTGCGGCGGCGTCGGGGCGCACCATCGTGTTGCCGACATGCAGGTCAAACAGCACCGCAGCGGGCACCAGCGGCAGGCGGCCCACGCCCACGTCCAGACCCACGCCCTGTTCTTCCAGCCAGCGCATCGCGCCGCTGGCCGCATCCAGCCCCCAGGCACTGCCGCCGGCCAGCACCACTGCGTGCACGCGTTCGATCAGGTTGCCGGGCGCCAGCAGGTCGGTCTCGCGCGTGCCGGGCGCGGCGCCGCGCACGTCCACACCAGCCACGGCGCCATCGCGGGCAATGACTACGGTGCAGCCGGTCGGGCGGCGCGGGTCGGTGAAGTGCCCGGCTTCGATGCCGTCCACATCGGTGATGGCACCGGGCTGGGGAGTGTGTGAGTCAGGGAGCATGGCGCGTTCATTATCCGGGCGCGCGCGCAGCGTTGGGTGTGCCGCAGGCGCCGGTCGGGTGGTTTCAAATAAAGAAAAGTGCATAAACATTCTTTTTTATATTTGTTGTTTGTCTGAGCAGTTTTCTTGATACTCGGTCGCGTGGGTGCTCCAAAGGCAGGCACCGCGCAACCCTTGGGTGACATCGGCCCGGCGCGCCAGCGGGCGGCACGGGCGACTCGTCACCGACTCACATGAACCCGCAATACAGGTGCCCCAGGGCGCCGGGAGAAATTTTTCAATGACCGCTCGCTTCCACAACCGCCGCGCCGTCCTGGCCTTGGCCACCTCCATCGCAGCGATTGCCGCAAGCTCTTTCGGCCTGCCGGCAACGGCCACCGCCCAGGACGCCGGCAAAAAGCAGATCGTGATCGGCGGCACCGCCGGCTCCAACATCGACCAGCTGCAGGCCGGCATCGTGCCGCTGCTGCAAAAGAAGGGCTACAAGGTCAAGCTGGTCGAGTTCAACGACTATGTGCAGCCCAACCTGGCACTGGCCGACGGTTCGCTGGATGCCAATTTTTTCCAGCACGAGGTGTATTTCAACCAGTTCAAGGGCGACCGCAAGCTGGATTTGACGGCCCTGGTGCAAGGTCCCATCGCCCCGATGGGCGTGTATTCGAAGCAGCGCAAATCCCTGGCCGACTTGAAAGACGGTGACCGCGTGGCCTTGCCCAACGACCCCAGCAACCTGGCGCGCGGCATCTTGCTGCTGCAGCAGGCCGGACTGGTCAAGCTGAAAGAAGGGGTGAGCCCTTTGCGTGTGTCCGAGCTGGATCTGGCTGCCAACCCCCGCAAGATCAGGCTGGTGCCGCTGGACGCCGCCCATCTGCCCCGCGCGCTGGACGACACGCAGTTCGCCATCATCAACGGCAACTTCGCGATTTCTTCCGGCCTGAAGCTGCAGGACGCGGTGCTGCTGGAAAAGACGCCCGAGCACTACCTGAACGTGGCCGCCGTCAAGACCAAAGACAGGAACACGCAGTGGGCCAGGGATCTGGAGGCGGCCTTCCGCTCGCAGGAGTTCAAGGCCGTGGTGGACACCAAGTTTGCCGGCTACTCCAAGCCGGCCTTCTTGCAGTAAGGCAGGCGGGCGCGCCGCACCTGCCCACCTCTGCCCATCCCTGCAGCGGCGCCCAGGCCCATCGCCGCCGTGGCCAGCAGCGGTGGCGTGGGTGAGGGCGCGGGTTTCAGGGCGCGCGTTCGATGTGGGTGATGACGAAGGCTCCATTCACCTGCTCTGCGCGAAAGCGCACTTTGTCGCCGGGCTTGAGCGTGTCTGCCTGCGCAGGCGTGCGCAGCGTGAAGACCATGGTCATGGGCGGCATGGCAAGGTTTTTGAGCTCGCCGTGGCGCAGCGTGATCTTGCCGCTGCGCGCGTCCCGGCGTGTGACCTCGCCCTCGCTCAGCTCCTGTGCGGCGCTGTCGTCGGCTGCGGCGGGCGTGTCCGCGTGATGGGCGCTGTGGTCCGTGGCCTGGGCCTGGGCCCAGCCGGCTGGCAGGCCCAGCAGCGCCACGGCGGTCAGGTAAGCGGTGGTGAAGCGCGGCGCGCCGGCGCTGAAACGGTGTGATGGCATGGCGTGTTTTCTCCAGAGGTTGTCAACGGTAGCTGGTGAAGACGCGCGTGGAAACATCGCTGTTCAGCACATTCCTGGTGACCAGCAGCACGTCGTACGGGTCTTTGCGGCCGCCGTATTCGGGGCCGTCCATGCCGGGGCTGCCCACGGGCATGCCGGGCACGGTGATGCCCAGCGCCTTGGGTTTGTCCTTGAGCAGCTTGCGCACGTCGGCGGCCGGCACATGGCCTTCCACCAGATAGCCGCCGACCAGGGCGGTGTGGCACGAGCCCAGGCGCGTGGGCAGGCCCAGTTTGGCGCGCACGGCGGCGTTGCCCGTCTCGTGCACGGTGATGGCAAAGCCGCTTTGCTCCATCAGCGCAATCCAGTCCTTGCAGCAGCCGCAGTTGGGGTCTTTCCAGACTTCCATGGGTGTTTTGGCCTGGGTGCTGGCCCATGCGGGCAGGCTGGCGCAGGCCAGGCCGGCAGCCAGGGTGGACAGCAGCTGGCGGCGGCGCAGCGGGGTGGGGGTCGGGTTCATGGGGTCTCTCCTTCGGTGAAAGCGGTGAAAGCGGTGAAAGCGGTGAAAGCGGTGAAAGTGGGGGAAGTGCAGGCGCGGCGGCTCATGGCGTGACGGTGATGGTGCCGCGCATGCCGGCCTGGTAGTGGCCTGCGATCAGGCAGGCAAAGTCGAACTGGCCGGCGCGATTGAAGTGCCACAGCAGATCGCCGCGCTTGCCCGGGCCCACATGGGCCATGTGAGGCTCGTCGTGCTCCATGTTGGGGAACTTGACCATCATCTGCGCGTGCTGCTCCAGCGTGTCCGGCGTGCCCAGCACCACCTCGTGCATGACCTGGCCCTTGTTCTCCACGCGCAGGCGCACGGTCTCGCCCTGTTTGACGGTGAAGTGCGACGGCGTGAAGCGCATGTCGTCCGTCATGCGCAGCGTGATGGTGCGCCGCGCGTCCTTGGCCTGGCCGGCAATGCCCCATTCCTGCTGCTGGGCGGGCATGGCGGCGTAGCCCTTGTGCGGGGTGTTTTGATGAGCAAAACCGGCGGTAGCCCCCATCAATAAAGCGCTGGAAGCTATGAATTTAAGAGTCTTCATGGTGGTGCCTCAGGGGGGTCAGTGGTTTTCGTGGCTGGCGCCCGGCTTGCGCACGCTGGGGGCACCCGGGGCCTGGCCGGGTGGCGTCTGGCGCGGGGCAGAAGCATCGGCGGGCGCCCCGGCCCACTCGCGCGCTACGGTGCCCGCCGGGTGCTGGTACCAGCCCGGGTCGCGCCAGTCGCCTGCGGGCAGGCCCTGGCGCACCTTGAGGGTGGTGAACATGCCGCCCATCTCCAGCGGGCCGAAGGGGCCGGTGCCGGTCATCATGGGGAAGGTGTTGTCGGGCAGGGGCATCTCCATCGCCCCCATGTCGGCCATGCCGCGCTCGCCCATGACCATGTAGTCGGGGATGATCTTCTGGATCTTGCCGACCAGGCCGCGGTGATCCACGCCGATCATGGTGGGCACGTCGTGGCCCATGGCACCCATGGTGTGGTGGCTCTTGTGGCAGTGCAGCGCCCAGTCGCCGGGCTCGTCGGCGATGAACTCCAGCTGCCGCATCTGGCCCACGGCCACGTCGGTGGTCACCTCGGGCCAGCGCGCGCTCTTGGGCACGGGGCCGCCGTCGGTGCCGGTCACCTCGAATTCATGGCCGTGGATGTGGATGGGGTGGTTGGTCATCGTCAGGTTGCCCACGCGGATGCGCACGCGGTCGCCCAGCCGCGCCACCAGCGGGTCGATGGCGGGGAACACCCGGCTGTTGAAGGTCCAGATGTTGAAGTCGGTCATGGTGTTGACCTTGGGCGTCAGGCTGCCCGGCTCCACGTCATAGGCCGCGAGCAGGAAGGCGTAGTCGCGCTGCACCTCGGCGATCAGCGGATGGCGGGCCTTGGGGTGGGTGATCCACAGGCCCATCATGCCCATGGCCATTTGCACCATCTCGTCGGCATGCGGGTGGTACATGAAGGTGCCTGGCCGACGCGCCGTGAACTCATAGACAAAGGTCTTGCCCGCCGGGATGTGCGGCTGCGTGAGCCCTGCCACGCCGTCCATGCCGCAGGGCAGGCGCTGGCCGTGCCAGTGCACGCTGGTGTGCTCGGGCAGGCGGTTGGTGACGAAGATGCGCACGCGGTCGCCTTCCACCACTTCGATGGTGGGGCCCGGGCTCTGGCCGTTGTAGCCCCACATGTTGACCATGAAGCCGGGCGCCACCTCGCGCACCACGGGCTCGGCCACCAGGTGGAACTCCTTGACGCCGGCGTTCATGCGCCAGGGCAGGGTCCAGCCGTTGAGCGTGACCACCGGCTGGTAGGGGCGGCCGCTGGGCGGCGCCAGCGGCGCGGCGGTGTCGGCAGAGGATTGCGAGGGCGCTTCGGGCAGCGCGGCCAGGGCCACGCGGCTTACTGATGCTGCTGAGGCGGCGGCCACGGCCGTGGCCGCGCCAGAGAAGAAATGGCGACGCTTCATGTCAGTGGCCTTCTGGAGAGGGGGTGGAGGTGGCCTGGGCAGGCTGAGGGGCGGCGCTTGCGCCCGGCGAAGTGCCGAGCAGCGCCAGCTGCAGGTCGGTCTCGGCCAGCCAGAAGTCGCGCTGCGCTTCGGTGGCGGCGGCCACGGCCTGATTGGCGCGGCGCGCCTCGGCCAGCAGCGCCCATACGCTGATGAACATGCCGTTGTAGCGCAGCACGGCTTCGTCCTGCATGAAGCGCGCGAGCGGCAGCACCTCGGCCTGCTGCTGGTGCGCCAGGTCCCAGGCGGTGCGGTAGCGCAGCCAGTGGCTGCGCGCCTCGCTGCGCGCGCGGATGGCCGCGTCCTGCAGTTGCGCGGCGCTGCGCTGCACCTCGGCACGCGCGCGGCCGGTGGCGGCGCCGCCCCAGTCGAACAGTGGCAGGGGCAGTTCGATTTCCCAGCCGCGCGTGGTCTCGCGGTGGCCTGTGGCGCGCTCGGTGGCGGTGTTGCGGCTGTAGCTCAGGCCGATGTCGCCCAGCACCGCGCCCACGCCGGCCCAGCCGCTGCGATCGGCGGTGGTTTCCAGGTCGCGGCGCAGGGCGCGCAGGTCCAGCCGCTCGCGCAGGGCCGTGGCTTCGGCGTCATTGCCGCTGCGCAGTGCATCCGCCGCGGGCAGGGCGGGCAGGGCGTCGGGCAGGGCAAAGTCGGCCTGCGTGCCCCACAGGCCCATCAGGCGCGCCAGCTGCTCATGCTCCAGCGCGGCATTGAGCCGCGCGCGGGCCAGCTGGGCGGCTGCGTCTTGCGTGACGGCGATTTCGCGTGCCTGCTGCAGCCGGCTGAAGTTGCCCACCCGCGCCATGCGCCGCGCCAGCTCGCCCCCGGCTTCGGCGGCTTCGTGCATGCGTTCATGCGCCGCCAGCACCTGCCGCGCGGCCACGGCGCGCAGCCAGGCGCGGCGGGTGTCGGACGCCAGGCGCAGCACGTCCTGCGCCGCGGCCAGCGTGGCCTGCTCCATCTGCCAGCCCAGCCAGCGCGTGCGCCAGGGCAGCGTGATCACATCGACCAGGCCGAAGCTGAGCTGGCGCTCGATCTCGCGCTCATGCCCGTTGGTGAAGCGCCCCAGCGTGAGCGTGGGGTTGAACAGGGTCAGCGCCTGGGCGCGTTGCGCATCCTGCGCGGCCAGTTCGGCCAGGCGGGCCTGCAGGGCCGGGTTGTTCAGCAGCGCCACGCGCACGGCCGTGTCCACATCCACGGGCTGGCGCAGCCATTCGGCCACCCGGGTCTGGGCATCGGCGCGTTCCTGCGCTCCAGCCGCCGCCAGCTGCGCGCCTTGCGGCAGACGGGAGGCCACATGGCTTTGCACGTCGCCACGCAGTCCGTCGGGCGCCACGCTGGCGCAGCCCGCCAGCAGCAGCGCTGCGGACAGCGTGGCTAGGGTGATGGAAGCGCGTTTCATGGCCGGCCTCCGTGGTGGTTGTGGTGGTGGCCCGGGGCGGGCTGGGTGGAGGCCGGCGGCGCGGTGCGCGCCTGCGCGGCTTCCCAGCGCACGATGTCGGCGTGTCCGTTGGCAAACGTGCCCACTGTGGCATTGGCGCTTTTCCAGTCCTCGGTGTCTGCGGCCACGCTGCCGCTGGCTGGCAGGAGCGGGTGGCGCAGGGGGCGGCCCGGCGCTTGCGCCGAGTCGGCTGCGACGGCGTGTGTGGGTGGGGCAGGCTGGCTTTCAACCTGCGCCCAGGTGGGGGATGCGGTACTGGCCAGGGCCGTCAGGGCGGCCAGGGCTGCGGTGCGATGGGGGGGCGCAAAGCGCATGGGTGTCTCCCGTCAACATGACAAAACCGCGCCCGCAATGCCGTGCCGCAGCCCGCCAGGGGCCGTGCGGCTGGTTGCGGACGCACTTCGGGCGTCAGTGCTCAGGAGATGGGGGGTTTGATGGCCTGCGCAGCGGTGGCGCTGGCAAAGTGCGTGCAGTGGTGCGGCTGGGCCGGGCCGTTCTGCACGTCGGCGGGCGTGGTCATCCACGCTGGCGCGGAGAAGGCCGAATGGCAGATGCCGCAGGCCACCAGGCAGCCGGCCGGGTGCTCTGCATGGGCAAGGCCATCCTCGTCGCAGCAATACGGCTGCTGTGTGGTGGCGGAGTGATCATGGTGCACGCCGCCGTGTTGACCTGCGCCCGCTGCATCGTGATGGGAATGCGAAGCCGACATCACAGCCATTGGCTGCGTGGGCATTGCAGGGGCCACGCCCATGGCCATGGCGTCGCCCAGCAGGCCCCGAAGGACCAGCAGCAGACCAACAATCATGGCAACGGCGCGACGCATGCAGGCAATGATACCGGCGCGAGGTTCAAAGTTCCCTGGTACGTTCAGCAGCGGCGCAGGCGCAGGCCGTTGGCGACTACCAGCAGGCTCACGCCCATGTCGGCCGCCACGGCCAGCCACAGGCTGGCCATGCCCAGCAGTGCCAGGACGAAGAATGCGGCCTTGATGCCCAGCGCCAGCGCAATGTTCTGCCACAGCACGGCGTGGGCGCGGTGCGCCAGGCGCACGGTGTCGGGGATGCGGCGCAGGTCGTCGTTCATCAGCACCACGTCGGCCGTTTCCATGGCCATGCCGGTGCTGTGCGCGCCGCCCATGGCAAAGCCCACGTCGGCCTGGGCCAGCGCGGGCGCGTCGTTGATGCCGTCGCCCGCCATGGCGGTGGGGCCGCGGGTGCGCTGCAGCGCGGCCAGCGCATCCAGCTTGCCCTGCGGCAGCAGGCCACCGAGCACGTCCTGTGTGTCGCGGATACCCGCCTCTGCCGCAATGGCCTGGGCAGTGGCCGGGTTGTCGCCGCTCAGCACGACAGGATGCAGACCCAGCGCGCGCAGCTGGTCGATGGCCTGGCGCGCCTGGGCACGCAACGGGTCGGCCATGGCGAACAGTGCGCGCACGGCGTGCGTGTCGGCCAGCAGGGTGACGGTGCGGCCCTGGCGCTCATGCTGCGCCAGGGCGTTCTCGAGCGCGGCGTCGGCCAGGCCCTGTTCGCGCATCAGGCGCAGGTTGCCCAGCAGCCAGCGCTGTCCGCCAATGTCGGCCTGCACGCCGCGGCCGGGGAGGGCTTGCAGGTGTTGCACGCCATTGTGGGTGGCCGCAGGCAGGCCGGCTGCGATGGCGCGTGAGACGGGGTGCTCGGAGCGGCTGGCCAGTTGCCAGGCCACGGCGGCCGCGGCGTCGGCATCGGCGCCGCTCACCGTCTGCCACTGCACCAGCGCGGGGCTGCCGGTGGTCAGCGTGCCGGTCTTGTCCAGAGCCACCACGCGCAGGCTGCGCGCGGCCTCCAGCGCGCTGCCGCCCTTGATGAGGATGCCGCGCCGCGCCGCTGCGGTGAGTGCGCTGACCACCGTGACCGGGGTGGAGATGACCAGTGCGCAGGGGCAGGCGATGACCAGCAGCGCCAGCGCCTGGTAGATCGATTGCGCCCAGGTCCATTTCATCAGCGGCGGCGCCAGCAACGCCAGCAGCACGGCCAGCGCGAACACGACGGGCGTGTAGATGGCGGCAAAGCGGTCCACGAAGCGCTGGATGGGGGCCTTGCTGGCCTGTGCCTGCTCCACCGCGCGCACGATGCGCGCCAGCAGCGTGTCGCCCGGCGGGGTGCTGACTTGCATCAGCAGTTCGCCCTGCTGGTTCACGCTGCCGGCGTACAGCGGATCGCCCGGGGCCTTGTCTGCCAGCTGGCTTTCGCCGGTGATGGGGGCCTGGTTCACGGCGCTGCTGCCCTGGACGATGGTCCCGTCCAGCGGTACGTGTGCGCCCGGGGCGATGCGCACGGTGGCACCCAGCGGCACCTCGTTCACGGGCAAGCGCTGGCTGGTGCCATTGGGCTGCAGCACGTCAGCGGTGGCGGGCGCCAGTTGCAGCAGATTGCGAATGGCGTGGCGCGCGCGATCCATGGCGCCGTCCTCGATGCGCTCGGCGGCCACGTACAGCGCCATGACCATCGCCGCCTCCGGCCACTGGCCGATGAGGAAGGCGCCGGTGACGGCCACGGCCATCAGGGCATGGATGCCCAGGCGCAGGCGCGCCAGATCCTGCAGGCCCACGCGGTACACGCCCAGGCCCGACAGCGCGATCGCCACCAGGGCCAGAGCCATGCCTGCGTAGTCCTGTTGCAGCCAGTGCGCCACCTCGGCGCTGGCGGCCAGGGCGAGTGCCGCGGCGATGCGCGGCCAGCCGGGCAGCGTGCCGTGGTCGGGGCCATCGCCCGCCGGTGCGCTGCAGGCGCAGCCGCTGCACGCGCTGGCGGCAATGGGGGCGGGCAGGGGCGCCGTGACCGGGTCTTGGGAAGGGGAGTAGGAACGGGATTGGAGGTTGTGGCTCATGCCATGATTGGAAACCTTGAAGCCACTCGAAGGTCAAGCCATGTTGCGACAAAGCCCCCGCCACCGCATTGGTGATGCCGCCCGGCTCTCGGGCGTGCCGCCGGCCAATATCCGCTACTACGAGAAAGAAGGCCTGCTGCCCGCGCAGACCCGTGCGGACAACCGCTACCGCCTCTATAGCGACGAGGAGGTGCACCACCTGCGCTTCGTGCGGCTGTGCCGCGCCATGGACATGTCGCTGCAAGAGGTGCGCGGCCTGCTGGCACTGGATGCCGACAGCGCCGCCGACGGCCACGCCGCCTGCTCCACGCTGGACGCGCACCTGGCCCATGTGCGCACACGCATGGCCGAGCTGCGCGCGCTGGAGCAAGAGCTGCTGCAGCTGCGCAGCCGCTGCGGGGGCACCAGCGGGCCGTGTCATGTGATCGAGGCGCTGCATGCGCGTGCCGACGCCCAGCCCGTGCCGCCCACCGGCCCCGCAGCGCGCCGGCATGTGTGAAACCCATGGGGCTGATTGCTATGCTGTTAATAGCATGTTGCGCTTGCTGCGCGGGCGCTAGAGGCCCATTTGTTACTTATCCAATGTGACCTTCGCCTATGATGCGCGCATGATTGCCAGCCTGCATCCCGCCATCTTGCTCCGGCGCCCGTGGGCCTACGCGCGCCGCTGGGCGCTGGCCTGGTGGCGCATCATCTATCTGGGTGCGGTGGTCATGGTGCTGGTGCTGTCGCCGTCCAGCTACGGGCGCGGCATGCGCTGGCGGCTGGCGCGTCACATGTATCTGGACACGGCCCCCATCCTGCTGGGCTTCACGGTGCTGGCGGCGCTCATCAGCCTGGTCATCACGCGTATCGTGGTGGTCACGGCGTTCAGCTACGGCCTGTCGCGCTACGCGCTGGAGATGGTGATCCGCGTGCTGGTGCTGGAGCTGATCCCGCTGACGGCTGCCCTGTTCGTGGCCATGCGCGCCACCATTCCTAACGGCACGCAGCTGGCCTTGATGCGCCAGTCGGGCCACCTTCAGGCTCTGCGCCAGCGCGGCGCCGACCCGGTGCGCCTGGAACTGCTGCCGCGCGTGGTGGCCGGCGTGTACGCCAGCATCACGCTGGCGGCGCTGTCGTGCGTGGTGGCGCTGGTCATGGCCTACCTGGGCGTGTACGGGCTCAACACGGCGGGGCTGCCGGTGTACACGCGCATGTTTGGCCAGGTGTTCGCGCCGCAGATCACGCTGGTGTTCGTGCTCAAGACCGTGTTCTTCAGCCTGGCCGTGGCGCTGATTCCCATGGCTTCGGGGCTCTACGAGAGCGGCGACGCACGCCAGGCCCAGCAGCCCGACTCGGAGCTGGGCGGGCTGGCACGCATGTTCGCCGTGCTGCTGCTCATCGAGGTGATCTCGCTCATGGGCAATTACTACTGACATTACCGACGTCACCGACCTTGCCGACACTACCCACGCCATTGATTTTCCCGGCACTCATGCAATGACCGACCCGCAAAGTCCCAACCCACCGCCGTCCCAGCCGCCCTTGGCCGAGTTGCCGCCGCCCGTGGCCCATCTGGAGCGCAAGGCCGTGGCGCTGCTGCTGTTCACACTGCTGCTGATCGTGGGCGCCGGCCTGTACCTGTTGTATGCGCGCGGCGCCTTCGAGCCCACGCAGCGCCTGGTGCTCACTGCAGACGACTCCGAGGGCGTGG
Organism: Diaphorobacter sp.; assembly: GCF_050251835.1. Classification (NCBI taxonomy): domain Bacteria; kingdom Pseudomonadati; phylum Pseudomonadota; class Betaproteobacteria; order Burkholderiales; family Comamonadaceae; genus Diaphorobacter; species Diaphorobacter sp. The sequence goes on from NZ_JBFWLZ010000015.1 coordinate 19,595, forward strand.
CAGTGGGCATGGACATGACGTTCTCGGGCTTTCCTATCGGCCGGGTGCGCCGCATCGAGCTGGCGCGGGACGGCAATGTGCGCATCCTCATCGACGTGGCCCGGCGCGACGCGCACTGGCTGCGCACGTCCAGCGTGTTCACCCTGGTGCGCGGGCTGGTGGGTGGCACCACCATCAAGGCCTACAGCGGCATCCTGACCGACCCGCCGCTGGCCGACGGCGCCGAGCGCCCGGTGCTGCGCGGCGACGCCACGGCGGAGATTCCGCAGCTCATGGCATCGGCGCGCCAGCTGCTGGACAACCTCAATGCCATGACCGGCGCCGACTCCGCCCTGGGCGGCGCCCTGGCCCAGGTGCGCACGCTGACTGAGCGGCTCAACGCGCCCGGCGGCGCCCTGGGCGTGCTGATGGGCAACGAGGCGGATGCCAAAAAGATACTGACCACGCTGGAGCGCACCAACCAGTTGCTCGCCCGCATCGACGGCATGGCGGCCAAGGCGGACAGGCAGGTCTTTGGCGCGCCGGGCGAAGCCGGCCTGGTGCCCGAGGTGCGCGCCGCCGTGGTGCAGCTCAATGCCCTGCTGGCCGACGCACGCCAGAGTTTGACCAAGGTGGACGCCGTGCTGGCCGAGGCCCAGGCCGTGGGCGCCAACGCCCGCGAGGCCACCACCGACCTGGGCGCGCTGCGCGCCGAGGTCGAGAGCAGTCTGCGCAAGGTGGACAGTCTGGTCAACGAGATCAACCGCAAATGGCCCTTTGCCCGCGACACGGAGCTGAAACTGCCATGACCGTCATCACTGCCATGCGGCGCGTCCCCGCCTTGATCCCGGCTTTTCGCTGCCGCGCAGCGATTGCGCAGGCCCTGCTGCTGGCCGCGCTGCTGCCCGCCTGCACCAGCCAACCGCCGGTGCCCGACTGGCAGATGAACGCCCACAGCGCGGCCGGGCGGGCGACCGAGGCTTATCTATCCGGCAACACCCGCGTGGCTGAACAGGAATGGACCCGCGCACGCGCCGAGGTGGCACGCACCGGCCGCCCCGAACTGCTGTCGCGCCTGGAGCTGATGCGCTGCGCCGCCCAGGTGGCCAGCGTGCAATTGCAGCCCTGCGCCGCGTTCGAGCCGCTGCGCGCCGATGCGGCGGCGCCCGAACAAGCCTATGCCGACTACCTGGCCGGTCGCGCCACGCCCGCGCAGGCCGCGCTGCTGCCCGATGCGCAGCGCGCCGCAACTGCCAGTGTGCAGGCTATCGCAGCCATTGCCGACCCGCTGGCCCGTCTGGTGGCTGCCGGCGCTGCATACCAGGCCGGCCGCGCCACGCCCGAGGTGATGGTGCTGGCCACCGACACCGCCTCCGCCCAGGGCTGGCGCCGCCCGCTGCTGGCCTGGCTGCTGCTGCGCGCCGAGCGCGCCGCGCAGGCGGGCGATGCGCCCCTGGAGGCCGCGCTGCGCCGGCGCATTGCGCTGGTGGAAAGCGCCGGGGCGCCTGCGGAAAATCGCCGGTGAACATCGCCCTCGGCGCTGCGGCTGCATCCGGCCCTGGTGCGGACCTGGCGCGGTTGCAGTCGTGGTGCTGGTGTCAGTCAAACAGGCCCGCCGGCACCAGCTGATCCAGTTGGCTGTGCACCAGCGAGTCAGCCACCTGGGCCGTCTGGTGCGGCACCAGGGTCGTTACGCTGGCCGCAACGGCCAGCAGCACGGTGATCGCAAAAGCTGCGGATGCGTGTGATCCGGGGCGCAGGCGGCGTTTCATGGCAGTGACCTCCGGTATGGTGAAAAAATCGGTAAGGTGAAGGCGCTAAAGCCAGGCCCCATTTAACTGCCAAAGCTGAGCCCCGTGTGTCAGACCGGGCGTACAAAAAGGCCGTTTGTCGATGCCTGCAAACACAATTACTTCTGCAAGCAAGTAGTCAGGCTTGCTGGCTGGGGGCCCACCCCTGCATCACCCTGGTGGCAGAAGGCTGGCAAGGGCGCCGGCCGTCAGCGTGTGGCCCTGCGGCCAGCGGTCGGCCGCTTCGCCGTGCTGCCAGCAGGCGTGGGCGGCGGCGTCAAAGGCCATGTCCGCAGCTGCAAAGGCGCTGCCGGGGGCATTGGCGCCGTCCGGGCGGTGGGTTGCGGCGGCAGCCAGCCGCGCGCCCACCAGCCCGGCCAGCACATCGCCCGTGCCGCCCGTGGCCAGCAGTGCGTTGCCCGTGGGGTTGATGACGGCAGCGCGCCCCGGCGCGGCGATCACGCTGCCCGAGCCCTTGAGCAGCACCGCGCAGCCGTAGCGGTCAGCCAGCGCATGGGCGGCTGCCAGGCGGTCGGCCTGCACGCTGGCGGTGGGGGTGTCCAGCAGCCGCGCGGCCTCCAGCGGGTGCGGCGTGAGCACGGTGGCGCGGTCGGGCTGTCCGCCGCGTGCGCGCAGCAGCGCTTGCAGTGCAGGGTTGGCGGCGATGGCGTTCAGCGCGTCGGCATCCAGCACCAGGCGCGGCGCCTGCTGCAGCACTTGCGCCAGCACGGCGGCCACTGCTGCGCCGCCGCCGCAGCCGCAGACCACCGTGGTGTGCTGCAGCGCCAGCGCGTCAAAGCGGCGCAGCATCAGCTCGGGGCGGTGTGGCGTGGATGTGAGCGTGCCTGCGTCCAGCAGCGCCACCAGCACGCGCCCGGCGCCGCCGTGCAGGGCCGCGCTGGCGGCCAGCAGCGCCGCGCCCGTCATGCCCATGCCGCGTGCGGCCAGCCCTTCACCGCCGACGATGGCCACATCGCCAAAGCTGCCTTTGTGGCTGGCATGCGCGCGTGCAGCCACGGCGGGTGGCCCGGCCAGCCAGGCGCAGGGTAATTCGGCTGTCGCAGGCACGCCCAGGTCGTCAAACCACACGCTGCCCGCCGCATCGCGCCCGTGGCCGGTGAACAGCCCCGGTTTGAGCGTGAGCAGCGCCAGCGTGTGGCGCGGGGCTGCCGGGGTGGCCGTCGTGGCGGGCGCCAGCCCGGGGGCGTATTGGCCGGTCTCTGCGATCAGTCCCGAGGGCAGGTCCACGCACAGCGTGGGCGCTGCGCTGGCGCGCATGTGGGTCAGCCATTGCAGCAGGCGTGCGCCGGGCGTGCGCGGGGTGTGCGTTGACGCGGGTGCGGCAGCGCGCAGGCCGATGCCCAGCAGGGCGTCCACGCACAGATCCTGCGGGCCCAGCGGCGGTGGCTCGGCGGCAAAGGGCACGCCGGCATCGTGCGCGCGCTGCCAGGACTGGCGGGCGTCGGCGGGTGCGGTGTCGGGCGTGCCCAGCCAGGTCACCACGACCGGGTGGCCGCTGCGGTGCAGCAGCATGGCGGCCTCCAGCCCGTCGCCGCCGTTGTTGCCGCTGCCGCAGGCGATCCAGATGGTGCGCGCATGCGGGGCTAGCGCCAGCGCCAGGCGCGCGGTGGCCTGCCCGGCGCGCTGCATCAGGGTGTGTGGCGCCAGGGCCGCGGCGGCTGCGGATTCGATGCGACGCGTGGCCGCGGTGTCAAACAGGGCGTGAGGCTGGTCAGGTGCGATGCGCTGCATGCGCTGCATTGTGGCGCCAGGCCGCCGGGGTCAAAAGCGCTGCGGCGCAAAGGGTTGCAGGTCAATGGCGGGTGTGCGCTGGGCGATCAGGTCGGCCAGGGCGCGCGCGCTGCCGCAGGCCTGGGCCCAGCCGCAGGCGCCGTGTCCGGCGTTGAGCCACAGCCCCGAAATGCCGCTGGCGCCGATGGCGGGCGCGCCGTCGGGCAGCGTGGGGCGTGCGCCGCGCCAGACCTGCACCTGGGGTGACGAGGTGAGCGCGCCGCCCGGAAACCACCCCGACAGCGCCAGGTACAGCGTCTGCAGCGTGGGCGCATGGTGCGCGTGGTGGGAACTGGCGCCGCGGCCGATCTCGGCGCCGCCGGACGCGCGCACGCGCTGGCCCTGGCGGGTGATGGTGATGCGGTGCACCGGGTCGATCACGGTGCCCTGCGGCGCATGGGTGTCTTCACGCACGGGCGCGCTGACGGTGTAGCCGTGCACGCCCGCCATGGGCAGGCGCAGCCCCACCGGGCGCAGCAGGGCTGCGCTGGCCAGACCGGCGCACAGCACCACGGCATCAAAGTGCCGGGGTGCGTCTTCGCCCTCGATGAGCAGGCTCGCCGAGCGGGCGGACAGCGAGTGCACCCGTGTGCTGAACAGGAACCGCGCCCCTTGGTTCTGGGCAGCCTGGCGCAGCGTGTGCACAAACAGGCGGCAATTGCCGGCCTCGCCATCGGGCGCGTGCAGGGCGCCGGCCAGCGGCACGTCGGCGGCCAGCCCGGGCTCGATCAGGCGGGCTGTGGCGGCGTCCACTTCGCTCAGGGCGACGCCCGCATCGCGCAGCACCTGCAGCGCAGGTTGCACACGCTGCAGATCCTGCGGCCGGCGCAGCAGCACCAGGGTGCCGCGGCTGGTTTCCAGGTCTGCTTCAAACCGCTGCGCCAGCGCGCGCGTGCGCTCCAGGCTGTAGCTGCCCAGGCGCTGCAGCGCGCCAAGGCGTGCCTGCGCATCCGGCCCGCGCCCGGCCCGCGACCAGCGCCAGAGCCAACCCAGGCCGGTCATGCCTGCGCCGCTGGTCAGGCGCGGCGTGGCGTTTGTGCCTCGGATTTGGCGGCGCAGCGGCCCGCCGATGCCCGGCGCAGCCCAGGGCACGAGAAGCGATGGTGCCAGCATGCCCGCGCTGCCAAAGCTGGCTTCTTCAGCAGCAGCGGCGCGCTGCTCGAAAACGGTGACTTGGTGGCCGTCGGCGGCCAGTTCATAAGCTGTGGCCGCGCCGACAATGCCGGCGCCCACGATTGCGATCTGCATGAGTTTGAGTGAAAAGTGCGTCTAACCCAGAAAGGATAAGCGCTGGCAGCTACTATTTTTGTAGTTCCTTCTCGATCAGCAGACTGATGTTGAGCACCGCGTCGTCGCGCAGCGCGCCATGCCACACCATCAGGCCCACCGGCAGCTCGCCCGCCTGGTAGCAGGGCAGCGACAGGCCGCAGCCGTCCAGCATGTTGACCACGCCGGTGTTGCGCAGCAGCAGACCGTTGACGCGAAAAAATTCGGCATCGCGCTCGTTGCCAGGCGCCACCGACGCGATGGTGGGCGCCACGATGGGCACCGTGGGCGACAGCAGGGCGTCAAAGCCCGCTGTGGCCGCCCGCATGCGCTCAATCCATGCGCGGCGCGCCTGCAGCAGGTCGATGTAGTCGGCGGCGGACATGCTGGCGCCGCGCTCGATGCGGCTTTTGACGCGCGGGTCGTAGCCGCTGCCGCTTCGCTGCAGCAGCGTCCGGTGCCAGGCGTAGCTCTCGGCGGCGGAAAAACCGCCTGTGGCATTCACCTCGGCCAGCTGCGCGGTCTCGGGCAGGGCGATCTCGGTGATGTGCGCGCCCGCGCGGCGCAACTGGGTCAGCGTGCGCTCGAATGCCGCAGCGACGGTGTCATCCAACCCGTCAAGAAACAGCGTGGAGGGCACGGCCAGCCGCCATGCAGACAACGGCGCAGGGCTGCGCGTGATGCGCCGCGCGGCCAGGATTTCGTGCGCCACGATGGCGTCGCGCACCGTGCGGGTCAGCGCACAGGCGGTGTCCAGCGTGGTGGACAGCGGCACCGTGCCTGTCGTGGGCACCAGGCACGCGGTGCTTTTGAAACCCACGATGCCATTGAGCGCGGCCGGTATGCGGATGGAGCCACCGGTGTCCGAGCCCAGCCCGATGAAGGCCGCGCCCGTGGCCACCGACACCCCCGCGCCCGACGAGGAACCGCCGCACACGCGCGCCGGGCCGGGCAGGGCGCCGTGGCGTGTGTCGTAGGCTGCTGGCGTGCCGAAATGGGGGTTCACGCCCACGCCCGAGAAGGCGAACTCGACCATATGGGTGCGCCCGATGATCGCCGCCCCTGCGCGGCGCAGGCGCGCCACGGCCGGGCTGTCAGCCTGCGCGGGTGGTGCGTCCGCCAGCACGGCGGAGCCCGCGGCAGTCGTCATGCCCTGGACGTCAAACAGATCCTTGACCGATACGGCAAGTCCGGCCAGCGGCCGTTGCTCCACGCCCGCGGCGGTGGCCGCTGCGCGGGCTGCGGGGTAGCAGGTCTGGCGAAAAACATGGGCGCAGACGGGGGACTCGGCCGCGGCGATGCAGCGCTCCAGTACGTCAAGCGCACTGACACGCTCGCCAGTGATCTGGCTGCGGACAGATATAAGGTCGGGATGCATGGGCATGTGCTAAACTCTTTCGGCTTTGCTGGTATCTGGGCCGCTGTGGATGCGTAATCAACGCAGGCGCGGCGCGCAGTAATCGGTGAGGCTAATCGCAAACCAGCCCCCACAAGGTGTTGCGGCCCGCACAACACAGTTGAACAGCAGTGATTCAAATGCCAGGCATATTGCCGGCGCGCACTTGCTGGCTCTGGCGGATCGTGATTATTGGCGCTGGATTTTAGACCCAACCTTCGGAGAAACTTCATGTCCGTCACCATGCGCGAAATGCTGGAAGCCGGTGTCCACTTTGGTCACCAGACACGCTTCTGGAACCCCAAGATGGCCCCCTACATCTTTGGCCATCGCAACAAGATTCACATCATCAACCTGGAAAAATCGCTGCCGATGTTCCAGGAGGCGCAGAAGTTCGCCAAGCAGCTGGCGGCCAATCGCGGCACCATTCTGATGGTCGGCACCAAGCGCCAGGCCCGCGAGCTGGTGTCCGAGCAGGCGCAGCGCGCTGGCGTGCCCTTCGTGGACCAGCGTTGGCTGGGCGGCATGCTGACCAACTTCAAGACCGTCAAGACATCCATCAAGCGCCTGAAGGACATGAAGGCCCAGCAGGAAGCCGGCCTCGAAAGCATGAGCAAGAAAGAGCAGCTCATGTTTGCCCGCGAGCTGGAAAAGCTGGAAAAGGATATCGGCGGCATCCAGGACATGACGGCCCTGCCTGACGCCATCTTCGTGATCGACGTGGGCTACCACAAGATTGCAGTGGCTGAGGCCAAGAAGCTGGGCATTCCGCTGATCGGCGTGGTGGATTCCAACCACTCGCCCGAAGGCATCGACTACGTGATTCCTGGCAATGACGACTCCGCCAAGGCCGTGGCTCTGTATGCTCGCGGCATTGCCGACGCCATCCTGGAAGGCCGCGCCAACGCCGTGAACGACGTTGTGAAGGCTGTTGCCGGCGAAGGCTCCGACGAATTCGTGGAAGTGGACGAAAACGCCGCCTAATAACGGGCTGCGCGATGCGTCGCAAAAAAGCGGGGCCCCTGGTGAGCCCCCTTTTTTTTAGCTTTTGATCCTGCAAGAACTGAACCCGAGAACTGGAGAAACACGATGGCTGCAATTACCGCAAGCATGGTCGCCGAACTGCGCGCCAAGACCGACGCCCCCATGATGGAGTGCAAGAAAGCACTGACCGAAGCCGAGGGCGACATGGCCAAGGCCGAAGAACTGCTGCGCGTCAAGCTGGGTACCAAGGCTGGCAAGGCCGCTTCCCGCGTGACGGCCGAAGGCGTGGTGGCGTCCTTCATCAACGGCACCGTGGGTGCGCTGATCGAGGTGAACAGCGAGACCGACTTCGTGTCCAAGAACGACAGCTTCATCGCCATGGCCAATGCCGCCGCCAAGCTGATCGCCGAGCACAACCCCGCGGACTTGCAAGCCCTGGGCCAACTGGCTTACGAACAGGATGGTTTCGGTCCCACGCTGGAAGACGTGCGCAAGGGCTTGATCGGCAAGATCGGCGAGAACATGTCGTTCCGCCGTTTCAAGCGCTTTGACGGCTCCAACCTGGCTGCATACCTGCACGGCTCGCGCATCGGCGTGGTCGTCGAGTTCGACGGTGACGCAGCGGCTGCCAAGGATGTGGCCATGCACGTCGCTGCCATGAAGCCCGTGTCCCTGACCAGCGCCGACGTGCCTGCCGAGCTGATCGCCAAGGAGCGTGCTGTGGCCGAGGGCAAGGCCGAAGAAGCCAACAAAGAGCTGGTGGCTGCCGGCAAGCCCGCGCAGAGCGCGGAAATCACCGCCAAGCGCATCGACGGCGCGGTGCAAAAGTACCTCAAGGAAGTCTCGCTGGCCGACCAGGTCTTTGTGAAGGCTGCTGACGGCAAGCAGACCGTGGCCCAGATGCTCAAGGCTGCGAACACCAATGTGAAGGGCTTTACCCTGTACGTGGTGGGCGAAGGCATCGAGAAGAAGGTGGACGACTTCGCCGCCGAAGTGGCCGCACAGGTCGCAGCCGCCAAGTCTGCCGCCTGATAGCGTCCGCCCTTCGCCTCGTCCGCCCCATCCTGCCCAGCCTTACGGAGAATTGCCCATGACCCCCGCCGCACCAGCCCACAAGCGCATCCTGCTCAAGTTGTCTGGTGAGGCGCTCATGGGCGATGATGCATTTGGTATCAATCGCGCCACCATCGTGCGCATGGTCGAGGAGATCGCAGAGGTCACGCTTCTGGGCGTCCAGGTGGCCGTGGTGATTGGTGGGGGCAACATCTTCCGCGGTGTGGCGGGCGGATCCGTGGGCATGGATCGCGCTACGGCCGATTACATGGGCATGCTGGCCACCGTCATGAATGCGCTGGCCCTGGCCGACGCCATGAACAAGCAAGGGCTGACGGCGCGCGTGATGTCCGCCATCGGCATCGAGCAGGTGGTGGAGCCTTACGTGCGGCCCAAGGCACTGCAATACCTCGAAGAGGGCAAGGTGGTGGTGTTCGCCGCCGGAACGGGCAACCCGTTCTTCACGACGGACACGGCGGCGGCACTGCGCGGCGCCGAGATCGGCGCCGAGCTGGTGCTCAAAGCGACCAAGGTGGATGGTGTCTATACCGCCGACCCCATGAAAGACCCGACCGCCACGCGTTACGCCAAGCTCACGTTCGACGAGGCCATGGTGCGCAACCTGGGCATCTTGGATGCGACGGCGTTTGCCCTGTGCCGCGATCAGAAGCTGCCGATCCGCGTGTTCTCCATTCTCAAGCCGGGTGCGCTCAAGCGCGTGGTGATGGGCGAGGACGAAGGCACATTGGTGTACGCTTGAAAGCTTTGCCGTGTACGGCATTCACGCACTGATTGCCTGCTTGCAGAGGAACCTCACATGACGATAGCCGACATCAAGAAGAACACCGAAGCCAAGATGGATCAGTCCATCGCCGCCTTCAAGAACAACCTGGCCAAGATCCGCACCGGCCGCGCCAACCCGCAGTTGCTCGACACCATCCACGTCGAGTATTACGGCTCCATGGTGCCGCTGTCGCAGGTGGCCAACGTGGCGCTGCTGGACGCGCGCACCATCAGTGTGCAGCCCTGGGAAAAGAACATGGGCGCCAAGATCGAGAAGGCCATCCGCGAGAGCGAACTGGGCCTGAATCCTGCCTCCATGGGCGACTTGATCCGTGTGCCCATGCCGCCCATGAGCGAAGAGCGCCGCAAGGAGATGACCAAGCTGGCGCGCACCGAAGGCGAGGGCGCCAAGGTAGCCATCCGTAATCTGCGCCGCGACGCCAATGAGGGCGTCAAAAAGCTGGTCAAGGACAAGCTGGCCTCTGAGGATGAGCAAAAGCGCTCCGAAGCGGACATCCAGAAGACCACCGACAAGCACATCGCAGAGATCGACTCCCTGGTTGCGGCCAAGGAACAGGAAATCATGGCGATCTGACCCGTTTGGCAGGTCGGTCCAGGATTCATGTCCACTGCGCAGGGAGCCATTCCCCACCACGTCGCCATCGTCATGGATGGCAATGGCCGCTGGGCCACACGCCGCTTGTTGCCACGCCTGGCAGGGCATCGCCAGGGGGTGGAGTCGTTGCGGCGCTGTGTGCGTGCGTGCGTCGAGCGCGGCGTGCGCGTGCTGACAGTGTTTGCGTTTTCTTCCGAAAACTGGAATCGCCCTGCCGATGAGGTCTCCGGCCTTATGGAGCTGCTGGCCAAAGCCTTGACGCGAGAGGTGCCCCAGCTTGCACAAGACGGCGTACAACTGCACTTCGTGGGCGAGCAGACCGGCCTGTCCGCCAAGGTGCGTGACGGTTTGCGGCAGGCCGAAGCGGCCACGGCAGGCAATCAGCGGCTGGTGCTCAACGTGTGCTTCAACTACGGCGGGCGTTGGGACATCACCCAGGCTGCCGCTGCGCTGGCCGCGCGGGGCGAGCCGATCACCGAGTCCAGCCTGAATGCCGCCCTGGGCCTGGCCCATGTGCCCGACCCTGACCTGCTGATTCGCACCGGCGGGGAGATGCGTCTGAGCAACTTTTTGCTATGGCAGGCCGCCTACACCGAGCTGTACTTCAGCGACCGCCTCTGGCCCGACTTCGACGAGTCCGTGCTGGATCAGGCCTTTGCAGACTACGCCGCGCGCGAGCGTCGTTTTGGTCGCACCTCCGCGCAGCTGCAGTCGGCGGATCCCGACGGTCTGCGTATCTGATGCTGCCGCCTTCCACACTGACAAAGGGGCCCTGATGCTCAAGCAACGTGTCATCACCGCCTTGGTTCTGCTGGCCATCTTGCTGCCGGCGCTGTGGTATCCCTCATATGTGCCCTTTGCAGCGATTGCGCTGGTGCTCATGGCTGCTGGCGCATGGGAGTGGGGTCGGCTCAATGGATTGGGCGATGGTGTTAGCGTGGCGCTGGGTGCGCTGTGCGTGCTGCTGTGCGGCCTCAGCTGGGCGGGCGGCTGGCTGCAGCAACCGCTGCCCTGGTTGTGGACGTTTGGTGGCGCAGCCTGGGTCTTGTGCGGTGCCTGGCTGCTGCGCGCAGGCGTGGAGGGATGGCCCCGCGTGCCGCGCGCTCTGCGGGTTGTGGGTGGCGTGCTGGCGCTGTGGTTGGCGTGGCTGGCCGTGGTGCAGGCGCGCGTGCAGGGCATCAACTTTCTGATGTCCGTGCTGACCCTGGTCTGGGCAGCAGACATCTTTGCCTACTTTGCGGGGCGGGCTTTCGGGTTGCGCTTCACCCGCAACAAGCTGGCGCCGTCCATCAGTCCCGGCAAAAGCTGGGAGGGGGTGTGGGGCGGCATGGCGGGCGTGTTGGTGCTGGCGCTTGCATGGGTGGCGGGCGACGCCATCTGGCAGGCCGATGTGCCCAGTTTCTACACCCGCCTGGCGCAGCAAGGGTGGGGGTTGCTCATCGTCGGCGCGGTGTTTATGGCCACCATGAGTGTGGTGGGTGATCTGGTCGAGTCGCTGGTCAAGCGCAGCGCGGGCGTCAAGGATAGCAGCGGCCTGCTACCCGGCCACGGCGGCGTGCTCGACCGCATCGACGCGTTGCTACCCACACTGCCGCTGGCCATGATGCTCTCTCACTTTGCAACTGCATGAAACAACGTCTCACGATTCTGGGCTCCACCGGCTCCATCGGCACCAACACGCTCGACGTGGTGGCCCGCCACCCCGACCGCTATGAGGTCTTCGCCCTGAGCGCCGCCACGCAGGTGGATCTGATGCTGGCCCAGTGCGCGCAGTTTCGCCCGCACTACGCGGTGATGGCCAGCGCGCCGCACGCGGAACTGCTAGCCGAAAAAATCAAGCAAAACAGCCTTCCAACCCAGGTGCTAAAAGCGCCAGATGCTCTTGATGTGATAGCGTCGCACGAACAGGTGGATGCCGTGATGGCCGCCATCGTGGGAGCTGCCGGCTTGGCACCGTGTCTGGCGGCCGCACGCGCGGGCAAGCGTCTGCTGCTGGCTAACAAAGAGGCGCTGGTGGTGGGTGGCGAGGTGTTCATGTCCGCCGTGCGTGAAGGTGGCGCCACGCTGCTGCCCATCGACAGCGAGCATTCCGCCATCTTCCAGAGTCTGCCCGAAGACCCCGCCACCTGGGCGCGGCGCGTGCAGCATGTGCTGCTGACCGCCTCGGGCGGGCCGTTTCGTATGCGCGACCCCGCCACGCTGCGCGACGTGACGCCCGAGCAGGCCTGCGCCCATCCCAACTTTTCGATGGGCCGCAAGATCTCGATCGACTCGGCCACCATGATGAACAAGGCGTTGGAGGTGATCGAGGCGCGTTGGCTGTTCGATCTGGCGCCTGACCAGATCAAGGTGGTCATCCACCCGCAGCAGATCATCCATTCGATGGTGCAGTTTGTGGATGCGTCCATCATCGCGCAACTGGGCACGCCTGACATGCGCGTGCCCATTGCCTGTGGTCTGGCTTGGCCGGAGCGGGTGGAAAGCGGCGCCGCGCCCCTGGACTTCGCGCAGCTGGCCGCGCTGACCTTCGAAGAGGCCGATGCCGCGCGCTTTCCGGGGCTGCACCTGTCGTGGCAGGCGCTGCGGGCGGCGCCGGGCACCACGGCTGTGCTCAATGCGGCCAATGAGGTGGCCGTGGAGGCCTTTCTCGGCCAGCGCATACGCTTTGACCAGATCCATGCGCTCAACTGTGCAACTTTGGCGGCCGTGGAGCCCTCCAACCCGGACTCGCTCGGCGCTTTGCTGGAGCTGGATGCCCGCACGCGTGCGGTCGCCACGCAGCTGATGCACGGTTTTGTCAATTGATATGCGCTGCAAAAAAGTGAGCTTGTCGCGCCTGTCATGCAAAGCGTGCGAACCGCTTTTATGCTCCAGGCACTGACCGGCAGGCGCCAAGCGCCTTGTTGTTTTTAGGAACCCCCAAGCATGCTGCTGACCGTTGTTGCCTTCATTGTTGCGCTGGGTGTGCTGATCGCAGTGCATGAGTACGGCCACTACCGCGTGGCTGTGGCCTGCGGCGTCAAGGTGCTGCGCTTTTCAGTGGGGTTTGGCCAGCCGCTGCTGCGCTGGCAGCCCAAGGGCTCGCCCACCGAGTTCGTGATTGGCGCCTTCCCCCTGGGTGGCTATGTGCGCATGCTCGACGAGCGCGAGGCGCCTGTGGCCCCTGAAGAGCGCCACCTGGCCTTCAACACCCAGCCGCTGCGCTCGCGTGCGGCCATCGTCGCCGCCGGGCCGCTGGCCAATTTGCTGCTGGCGGTGCTGCTGTATGCCGCCGTCAACTGGATCGGCGTTCAGGAGCCTAAGGCGTACTTGGCCAGTCCGGTGGCTGGCTCCATTGCCGAACAGGCGGGCCTGAAGGGCGGGGAATTGGTGGTGGAGGCCGTGGTGGGCGATCAGGCCAGCGAGCCCGTGCGCTCCTTTGAGGACCTGCGCTGGGTGCTCACGCGCGGCGCGCTGGACGCGCTGAACGTGCGTCTGTTGCTGCAGCCCGAGCGAGGATCTTCGCCGCGCGAGGTGCTGCTGCGCCTGGATCAGATGGACGTGCGCGAAGCTGACGCACAGCTGTTTCGCAAGATCGGCATCGCTGGTCCCTGGACCCGCCCTGTCCTGGGAGAGGTGATGCCCGGCAGCGCCGCCGAGCGCGCGGGTCTGCGCGAGGGTGATGAAGTGCTGCGCGTGGGGGGGGTCGATGTGGTGGATGGATCCCGGCTGCGGGAGCTCATCCGCGCGTCCGTGCGGGGGCATGAGCCACTTGAGCAGGTCTGGCGCGTGGAGCGTGCCGGAAGTTTGATTGACGTCGCCGTCAGGCCTGACGTGGTGCGGGATGCCTCCGGCTCCGTGGGACGCATTGGTGCTTACGTAGGTGCGCTGCCGGACATGATCCATGTGAACTATGGCCCCGTCGAAGGACTGTGGAAGGGCGTGGAGCGCACCTGGGAGGTGTCGGTGCTCACGCTGCGCATGATGGGGCGCATGCTGATTGGCGAGGCGTCGCTCAAAAACCTCAGCGGGCCCTTGACGATTGCAGACTACGCGGGCCGCTCGGCTAGCATGGGACTGACCCAATACCTGGCTTTCATGGCGCTCATCAGTGTCAGTCTGGGTGTGCTGAACCTGCTGCCGCTGCCCGTCCTGGATGGCGGACACCTGATGTATTATCTTTGGGAGGCCGTGACCGGGCGTGGTGTATCCGAGGCCTGGATGGAGAGGCTGCAGCGCACAGGCGTCGCGGTGCTCCTTTTCATGATGTCCATCGCTCTGTTTAATGACCTCACCCGGCTTTTTGGCTAATCTTTTTGCCGCCTTTGCGCTGCGATGGCGGCTCCAGCTTCATCCATGAGAAAACATATCAATCGCCTGGGCGTGCGCACAGCAACGGCCATCGTGGCCATGGTCTTTGCCAGCAACGCCGCATGGGCGCTGGCGCCGTTCAAAGTGCAAGACATCCGCGTTGAAGGCCTGCAGCGCGTGGAGCCCGGCACCATCTTCGCATCGATACCACTGCGTGTGGGCGACGAGTACAACGACGAGAAGGGCGCCGCTGCCATCCGCGCGCTGTTTGCTCTGGGTCTGTTCAAGGATGTGCGCCTGGAGGCATCGGGCAACGTGCTGGTGGTCGTGGTGGAAGAGCGGCCCACCATTGCCGACGTGGACTTCGCGGGCACCAGGGAGTTTGACGGCGACACCCTCAAGAAAGCCATGCGCGACGTGGGCCTGGCCGAGGGGCGTCCTTTCGACAAGGCGCTGGCTGACCGTGCCGAACAAGAGCTCAAGCGCCAGTACATCAATCGCAGCTTGTATGGCGCCGAGGTGGTCACCACCGTTACGCCCATTGAACGCAACCGCGTCAACCTGACCTTCACCGTCACCGAGGGCGAGCCCGCCAAGATCAAGGACATCCGCATCGTTGGCAACAAGGCCTTCAGCGAATCTACCTTGAAGGGGTTGTTCGACCAGGATACGGGCGGCTGGCTGAGCTGGTACACCAAGTCCGACAGGTATTCGCGCGCCAAGCTCAACGCCGATCTGGAAACCCTGCGTTCTTACTACCTGGCGCGCGGCTTCCTGGAATTTCGCATCGAGTCCACGCAGGTGGCGATCTCACCCGACAAGCAGGATATTTCGATCACCGTCAACGTGAACGAGGGGCAGAGTTATGTGGTTTCCGGCGTGAAGCTGGAGGGCAACTACCTCGATCGTGACGATGAGTTCAAGTCGCTGATCACCATCCGCCCCGGTGAGCCCTACAACGCCGACCGTGTCGCCGAGACCACCAAGGCCTTCACCGACCACTTTGGCAACTTCGGCTTCGCCTTCGCTCGTGTCGAGGCCGTGCCCGAGGTTGACCGCCAAAACAACCGTGTGGCCCTGGTGCTGCGGGCCGAGCCCTCGCGCCGTGCCTATGTGCGCCGCATCAACGTGAGCGGCAACAACCGCACGCGCGACGAAGTCATCCGCCGGGAGTTTCGCCAGTACGAGTCCTCCTGGTACGACGGTGACAAGATCAAGCTGTCGCGTGATCGCGTGGATCGTCTGGGCTATTTCACCGATGTGAACGTGGAGACGCAGGAAGTGCCCGGTGCGCCCGATCAGGTGGATCTGGTGGTGAACGTGACCGAAAAGCCCACAGGCTCGCTGCAATTGGGGGCGGGTTTCTCCAGCGCCGAAAAGGTGTCGGTGTCGTTTGGCATCAAGCAGGAAAACGTCTTCGGCTCCGGCAACTACCTGGGTGTGGACGTGAACACCAGCAAGTACCGCCGCACGCTGGTGTTCTCCACCACCGACCCTTATTTCACGCGCGACGGCATATCGCGCACCTTTGACCTGTACTACCGCACGGCCAAGCCCTACGAAGAGCAGGGCGGCAACTACGAACTGGTCACCGCGGGCACCAGCCTGCGTTTCGGCGTGCCTTTCAGCGAGACGGATACGGTGTTCTTCGGCGGCGGTCTGGAGCAGACCCGCATCAAGTCCGGCACCAATATCCCGGCCGCTTACCTGGCCTATGCGCGTAATTTTGGCGAAACCAGCTCGTCTGTGCCCCTGACGATTGGCTGGTCGCGCGACGACCGCGACAGCGCGCTGGCGCCCAATTCGGGCCGCTATCAGCGCCTCAATTCGGAATGGTCCGTGGCGGGCGACGCGCGCTACGTGCGGGCCAACTACCAGTATCAGCAGTACATTCCGCTGAACAAGCAGTACACCATCGCCTTCAATGGCGAACTGGGCTACGGCAAGGGCATGGGGGGCCGCCCCTTCCCGGTGTTCAAGAACTTTTATTCCGGCGGCCTGGGCTCGGTGCGTGGCTTTGACCAGGGCACGCTGGGGCCCAGGGATGTGACTGGTGCATCGCTGGGCGGGCCCAAGAAAGTCACGCTGAATGCCGAGCTCATCGCGCCGATTCCAGGTGCCGGTAACGACCGCACGCTGCGATGGTTTGTCTTTGTGGACGCAGGCAATGTGTACGGCGAGGATGAAAGCTGGGAGTTTGGCGACATGCGTGCCTCGGCTGGTCTTGGCCTCAGCTGGATCTCCCCGCTGGGCCCGCTGCGTATTGCCTTTGCCCAGCCGGTGCGCAAGTTCGCCGGCGATAGAATCCAAAAAATCCAATTCCAGATCGGAACGTCTTTCTAATGAAATCCCTCTCCCGCCATATCCCCCTGGTTGTTCTACTGGGCTCGCTGGTGACTGCCTTGCCTGTACAGGCGCAGGAATTCAAGGCCGGCTTCGTGAATACCGACCGCATCTTCCGCGAAGCTGGCACCGCCAAGGCGGCGCAGGCGAAGCTGGAGCAAGAGTTTTCCAGGCGCGAAAAGGAACTCGTGGACATGGGTAATTCCCTGAAAAATGCCACAGAGAAGTTCGAACGCGAAGCCCCTACCATGGCCGAAAGCCAGCGTGCCGCACGTCAGCGTCAGCTGGTCGATCAGGATCGCGATTTCCAACGCAAGCGCCGCGAGTTCCAGGAAGACCTCAGTGCGCGCAAGAACGAAGAGCTGGGTCAGGTGCTCGAGCGCGCCAACCGCGTGGTCAAGCAGGTGGCCGAGGCCGAGAAGTACGACGTGATCCTGCAGGAGGCCGTCTATATCAATCCCAAGCACGACATCACCGACAAGGTGATCAAGGCGATGAACGCTGCCAACGGCGGCAAGTAAAGCGTTTCTACAGGATAGGTAGCGCGTGAGCTTGCGACTTGGGCAGATCGTCGATGCACTTGGGGGCAGCCTTGAAGGGGCAGACAGAAATAGCGAGATTTTCCGCATCGCACCGCTGGAGTCAGCCGGTAGCGGTGATCTTGCCTTTCTGAACAATCCGCGCTACCAGTCCCAGCTGGCCGCCTCCCAGGCGGCCTGTGTCATTGTGGCGCCCGGCATGCGGGCTGCGGCGCTGGCCCGCGGTGCCTGCATCGTTACCGATGATCCTTACGTGTACTTTGCCCGCGTCACTCAATTGTGGGTGCGTGCGCATGGACAGGGGCCGGCGGCGGGCATCCACCCCAGTGCCGTTGTCGATCCGCAGGCGCAGGTGCACCCGACAGCTTCGGTGGGCCCGCTGTGTGTGGTCGAACGGGGTGCCGTGATTGGAGCGCACACGGTGCTCAAGTCGCGCGTCACGGTGGGGGAGCGCTGCACGATTGGCGAGCGCTGTCTGTTGCACCCGGGGGTGGTGATCGGGGCCGATGGCTTTGGCTTTGCGCGGCAGCAGCAGGGCGAGTGGGTCAAGATTGAGCAGCTCGGCGCTGTGCTTGTCGGCAACGACGTGGAGATTGGCGCCAACACCTGCATTGACCGCGGTGCGCTGCAAGACACGGTGATCGAGGACGGCGTCAAGCTCGACAACCTGATCCAGATTGCGCATAACGTGCACATTGGCCGGCACACGGCAATGGCCGGGTGCGCTGCGGTGGCGGGCAGCACCCGCATCGGGGCGCATTGCACCATTGCCGGCGCTGCGTCCATCATCGGGCACCTGCAGCTGGCAGACAATGTGCATATCTCCACCAACACGGTGGTGACGCATTCCATTTCACGGCCGGGGCAGTACACCGGTGTTTTTCCCATGGATGAAAATGCCAGTTGGGAAAAAAACGCTGCCACGCTCAAGCAGCTTTACCGGCTGCGTGAGCGCATCAAGGCACTCGAGCAAACACGAAAAGACGGCTAGACCGCTACAAAAAATGATGGATATCCACCAAATTCTCAAACTCCTGCCCCACCGCTATCCGTTTTTGCTGGTAGATCGGGTCATCGAGCTTGAACGCGGCAAGCACATCCAGGCGATCAAGAACGTCACCATCAACGAGCCGTTCTTTACGGGGCATTTTCCGGCGCGTCCGGTGATGCCGGGGGTGCTGATCCTCGAAGCGCTGGCCCAGGCGGCAGGCTTGCTGTCTTTCGACATGATGGGCGAGGCGCCTGGCGACGACAAGGTGTTTTATTTTGTCGGCATTGATGGCGCGCGATTCAAGCGCCCTGTGGAGCCTGGCGACCAGCTCATTTTGGATGTCGCGCTCGACCGCATCAAGGGCGGCATCTACAAGTTCAAGGCCGTGGCTCGCGTAGGCGACAGCGTTGCCTGCGAAGCCGAGATCATGTGCACCATGCGTTCAGTGGTCTGACGTCGGCACCACCCTGGGGCGGTTCAGTGACCACCATTCATACCACCGCAATCGTCGATCCTGCGGCGCAGCTCGGCCCATCCGTCGTCATTGGCCCGTACGCGATCATCGGCCCCCATGTCAGCATAGGCGCGCGCACCTCGGTGGGCGCGCACTGCGTGATCGAGGGGCATACGCGCATCGGTGAAGACAACCGCATTTTTCAGTTCAGCTCCCTGGGCGCCGCACCGCAAGACAAGAAGTACGCGGGCGAGCCCACGCGACTGGAGATCGGGCATCGCAACACCATTCGCGAGTTCTGCACCTTCAACACCGGCACGGTGCAAGACAGTGCCGTGACCCGTATTGGCGACGACAACTGGATCATGGCCTATGTGCACATTGCGCACGACTGCGTGGTGGGCAACCAGACCATCCTGGCCAACAACGCCACGCTGGCGGGGCATGTGCACGTGGGCGACCAGGCCATCATCGGCGGCTTGACGGGTGTGCACCAGTTTTGCCGCATTGGCGCGCATGTCATGGCGGGCTTTGCCAGCCGCATCGCGCAGGACGTGCCGCCGTTCATGATGGTGGACGGCAACCCTCTGACCGTGCGCGGGCTCAATCTTGAAGGACTGCGCCGGCGCGGCTTTTCTGCGCAGCGCATCGCCGGCATCAAGCAGGCCCACCGCCTTCTGTATCGCCAGGGTCTGACGCTGGAAGCTGCGCTGTCGGCCATGGACGAAGTGCCGCATTCGCACCCCGAGGCCGAAGGCGACATTGCATTGCTGCGCGACTTCATCGTGGCGTCGCAGCGCGGCATTGCGCGCTGAGGGTCGCTCGGCGCCATGAATGTGCATTCCCCGCGCGTTGCGATGGTGGCCGGCGAGACGTCCGGCGACTTGCTGGCAGGCTTGCTGCTGGATGGTCTGCAGGCGCAGTGGCCTGACGTGACCAGCGCGGGCATTGGCGGCCCACGCATGCAAGAGCGCGGCTTTGATGCCTGGTGGCCCAGCGAGCGCCTGGCGGTGCATGGCTACAGCACCGAACTGGTGCGGCGCCTGCTGGGCATCCTGAAGATACGCAGGCAGTTGCGCGCCAGGCTGCTGGCGGACAAGCCTGACGTGTTCATCGGCGTCGATGCGCCCGATTTCAACCTGGGGCTGGAGGCGGACCTGCGCGCCGCCGGTGTCAAGACGGTGCATTTCGTCTGCCCGTCCATCTGGGCGTGGCGCGCCAACCGCGTCGAAAAAATACGCGCCAGCGCCGACCATGTACTGTGCATCTTTCCCTTCGAGCCCGAATTGCTGGCGCGCCACGGCATCGCTGCCACCTACGTGGGCCACCCGCTGGCGGGCGTCATCCCCATGCAGCCCGACCGCCTGGCTGCGCGCGCGCAGCTGGGCCTGGCGGCGCACGATGAGGTGCTGGCCATCCTGCCGGGCAGCCGATCGGCCGAAGTGGCCTACATAGCACAGCCCTTTTTTAAGGCTGCAGCCCTTATAAAACAAGCGCGACCAGCTATAAAAATAGTAGTGCCCGCCGTGCCCGCGCTGCGTTCGCGCATCGAGCAGATTGCACGCGAATGCGGCGTGCTGCAGTCGCTGACCATCGTCACCGGCCAGTCGCACCAGGTGCTGGCCGCCTGTGACGTCACGCTGATTGCCAGCGGCACCGCGACACTGGAGGCGGCGCTTTTCAAGCGCCCCATGGTCATCGCTTACCACATGCACCCCATCAGCTGGCGCCTGATGCGTCGCAAGCAGCTGCAGCCCTGGGTGGGCCTGCCCAACATCCTGTGCGGAGACTTCGTCGTGCCCGAACTGCTGCAGGACGCCGCCAGTCCGCAGGCATTGGCTGAAGCCGTCACGCAATGGCTGGATGCACGCACCCGCAATCCCGAGCGCATCGCGCAGCTCGAGCAGCGCTTCACGGCCCTGCACCAGCAGTTGCTGCGCGACACTCCACGCCTTGCCGCAGATGCCATCCAGAAAATCCTTGCCTGAACAAAAAGCCTTCAACTGGCATGCCACAGGCCTGGTGGCCGGGGTGGACGAAGCCGGCCGCGGCCCGTTGGCCGGCCCGGTGGTTGCGGCAGCGGTCATCCTGGACGACCTGCAGCCGATTGCCGGTCTGGCGGACTCCAAGACACTCACCGCCGCGCGGCGCGAGGCGCTGTACGACCAAATCCGCGCCAAGGCCCTGTGCTGCAGCATCGCCCAGGCCAGCGTGGAAGAGATTGACCGGCTCAACATCCTGCAGGCCACTATGCTGGCCATGCGACGTGCCGTGCAGGGCCTGCGCCTCAGGCCGACGCTGGCACTGGTGGACGGCAACCGCCTGCCGCAACTCGACATGCCCGCAGAAGCCATCGTCAAGGGTGACGGGCGCGTGGCGTCCATCGCGGCGGCCTCCATCCTTGCCAAAGTCACGCGCGACCACATGTGCGTCGAGCTGCACACCCAATATCCGATGTACGGTTTTGCTGGTCACAAGGGCTATCCCACGGCTGAACATCTGGCTGCGCTACAGGCCCACGGCGCCTGCCCGCAGCATCGGCGCAGCTTTTCACCGGTGGCGCGGGCTCTGTTGATGCAGCCTCACGCCCAGCCCTGAACTGCGCCTGTCCCTGTTTTTTTCGCCTTCATGCGTACCCCCCCGACTGTCATCCATTCGCGCGACAACGCGCTGCTCAAAGACCTGCGCCGCCTGGCGCAAGACAGCACGGCCTACCGCAAGCAGGCCCGCGTCTGGCTGGAGGGCGACCACCTGTGCAGCGCGGCTCTTGCGCGGGGCCAAAGCCCCGCCATTGCTGTTTTTTCTGAGTCTTTTTGGCCTGTAGCGCCCGCGGAATATGCGCAGGCAGCTACAAAAAACGTAGTAATCGCTGACACGCTCTGGGCCGACATCAGCGCCCTGGAGTCGCCCGCGCACATGGGCTTCGTGTTGGATATGCCGGCCGCATGCGGGTTGGACCTGCACGCTCCCACCGTGGTGCTTGACCGCTTGCAGGATGCGGGCAACGTGGGCTCCATTTTGCGCAGCGCCTCGGCCTTCGGCTTCACGCAGATCGCTGCTGTCAAGGGCACGGCAGCCCTGTGGGCGCCCAAGGTGCTGCGCGCCGGCATGGGTGCGCATTTTGCGCTGCGGCTGGTGGAGGGCCTGGACGTGCAGGACATCGACGGTCTTCGCATACCCTTGCTTGCCACCAGTTCGCACGAGGGCGACTACCTGCACCGCGCAGCGCTGCCCTGGCCCTGCGGCTGGATCATGGGGCACGAAGGGCAGGGCGTATCGGCTGCACTGCAGCAACGCGCCAGTCGCCATATCCGTATCGCCCAGCCCGGCGGGGAAGAGTCCCTCAATGTTGGCGCAGCCGCCGCCATCTGTCTGCATGCCAGCGCAGCGGGGCGTGGGTAGTCGGGGTGGTGAGCACTGCGATGCGTGTCATCGGGCAAGGGGCCAATCACGCAACCTTGTTTGCGCGGTAAAACTACCGTCTGTCATCGCGTCAGTGGGCTGGTCGATGGGGAGCCGGATCGACACCGGCCTCACTTTTGATGCGCGGTTGATGGCCTAGTGGCGTCGCCAGCCCAAGCGGGCCCTCACGGCGCATTCCGATCAGGGGAGTCAGTTCACAGGCCATGAGCGGCAGACATTGCTGCGCGAGCACAACCTGGTCAGCAGCATGCTCCAGCAGGAGGAAGGTTTCCAGCGACCGCTGTCCCTGGACGTGAGTGCAATTGCACCCACGTGCAGCTAGCAGCTTTCAAACATGCTGAAATACCAACGCATCCACGGCAGTCACCCCTTGCCCCTCGGGCAGTATCAGGAGCGGATTGACTTCAGCTTCCGCAACACGCATTTCCGGTTTCAAGGCCAGTTGCGACAGCGCGCTCACGGTATGCGCCAGAGATTCCAGATCGCCCCGCGCCTTGCCACGCAGGCCGGTCAGCGGTTTCAGGGCATTGACCTCGGCGATCATCTCGCGCGCCGTTTCCACCGTCACCGGCGCCAGGCGGATGCTGCGGTCTTTGGCCACCTCGGCCCAGATGCCGCCTGCGGCCAGCATGATGATGGGGCCAGCGTCCGCGTCCACGCGGTAGCCCACCAGCACCTCACCCAAGCCTTTTTGCATGGGCTGCACCAGCACTTCGTCGCAGGCAGCTTGTGGGGCTTTCTCGTCCAGGTTGCGCCGCAGCGTGGCCATGGCAGCGGCCAGCTCCGCATCGCTGGCAATGTTCAGCAGCACGCCGCCGACCTCGGTTTTGTGCGGGATGTCCGCCGAGCACACCTTGGCCACCACGGGGTAGGCAAAGGGCAGCGGTGCGGCTTCGCTGCCAAAGCGGCGCAGCACGGCGGGCGCGTGCGGCACGCCCAGGGCGTCGAGGATGCCGTAGGCGTCGGCCTCGCTCAGGGTGCGCGCTGCACCTGGGGCGGGCAACTGCGGCTCTTGGCCCGGCTGGCGACGCGCCAGCACGGCGGCAATAGCGTCGCCACAGGCCTCGGGCGAGCGAAAGCACGGTACGCCCGCTGCGGTGAGCGCGGCCAGCGCCTCGGGTGCGTCGGGTACCAGCATGGCGGCCAGCGGCTTGGGCTGCCCGGCGCATTCCACGATGGGCTTGACCGCCAGCTGCGGCTGAAAGCGCGCCGACGAGCCCACCACGGCCAGCACCAGATCAAATTCAGGCGCGGTGAGCAAAATGTCCAGCGTGCCCTTCATGGTTTCGTACTTGGTGCCCGCCAGCGTCATATCGAGCACGCGGCCCGGTGTGCAGGGCAGGCCAGCCTGCTCCAGGCGCTTGAGTGTCGCGGCTGAGGGCGGCTCCACCACCACGCCCCGGATGCCCAGCTGATCCACTGCCATGGCTGCACCGCCGCCGGTGGTGGTGACCACGCCCACGCGCTTGGGTGCGCTCTCCAGCGGAATTCGCCGCGCCAGCGGGAAGGTTTCCAGCAGCGCGTCCAGCACCCCCACGCGGGCAATACCCAGGTCTTTGAAGAAGGCGTCGGCGATGTCGTCTTCGCCCGCAATGGCGCCAGTGTGGGTGGTGGCCATCTCGGCAGCAGCAGCGCTGCGCCCGAGCTTGTAGGCGATTACTGGCTTGCCCGCCAGGTGCGCAGCGCGCGCGAAGGCGCGCAATTCTGGGCCGTGGCGCAGGCTCTCCAGAAACAGCAGGTAGCCCTCGATGGCCGGGTCGTCCAGCGTGGCGGCGCAGATGTCGCCTACGTTCAAGTCCACCTCGCTGCCTACCGACACCAGACCGGCAAACCCCACGCCCCGCGCTTTACCGCGTGACACCAGCGCACCGATCATGCTGCCGCTGTGCGATGCGACGAACACCTTGCCGGGTGGGATATCCGGTTCGGCAAAGGCTGCGTTGGCCGTGAGCACCAGGCCTGTGCGCGGGTTGACCACGCCCAGGCTGCTCGGGCCGAGGATGCGAATGCCCGTCTCGCGGGCGATCTGGCGCAGTTCTTCCTCACGCTGCACGCCCTCAGTGCCGGATTCGGAAAAGCCGCTTGCCAAGATGGTGACCACCTTCACGCCGAGGGCCGCGCATTCGCGCACAGCAGGAATCACGGTATCTGTGGGCGTGAGTACAAAAACCTGGTCAGGCACCTCGGGCAGGCTTTGCAGGCTGGGCCAAGCCTTGAGGCCCTGGATTTCCGAACGCTTGGGATTGATGGGATAGATGCGACCGGAGAAGCCCGAACGCTTCAGGAACTGCACAGGCCTGCCTCCCATTTTGCTGACGTCGTCAGACGCGCCATAAAGGGCGATGCTGGCCGGATGGAGCAGCGCCTGTGCCAGTGCTGCTGTGGAATCTTTGTGTAGTGTCATTGCGCGTCGATCTTGATGGTTTTGAACTGCTCGCCCCACTGCGCAACCTCGCGCTGGATGTCGTTGCGAAACTCCTCCGGGCTGTTGCCGATCATGACAGCGCCCAGGGACTCAAGCTTGACCTTGATTTCAGGAGTCTGCAGGGCCTCCACGGCCGCTGCATGTAGTTTCTTGATGATGGCGGGGGGCGTGCCCGCTGGGGCCAGCAGGCCGTTCCAGGAATCTGAGACCATGGCCGGAAAGCCGGCCTGCGTGAAGGTGGGCACGTCGGGCAGTCCCGACAGACGCAGCGGTCCAGCCACCGCCAGGGACTTGACCTTGCCCGCCTGCAGGTGCGGCATGGCACCGCTGGCGGACACAAAAGCCAGATCCACATGCCCGGCAATCAAATCCGTCATCACATTGCTGGCCCCTTTGTAGGGAATGTGCGTGAGCTGCACGCCCGCCAGGCGTTGGAGCAATTCAGTCGCCATGTGTTGCGACCCACCCAGGCCGGTGGTGCCGTAAGTGAGCTTTCCGGGCTCCTTTTTTGCCAGCGCGATGAGATCCTGGACATTGCCCACATTGAGATCGGGTCGCACTGCCAGCACGCCGGGCGAGGAGGACAGCTTGGAAATCGGCGTAAAGCTCTTGACGGCATCGAACTTCAGCTTCTTATAGACATAGCTGTTCATCGTGAGCGGTGCCGCCGCCACCAGCAAGGTGTAGCCGTCGGCAGGGGCAGCGGCCACAGCTTCGGATGCGATGTTTGAGCCTGCGCCGGGGCGGTTGTCCACAACAAACGGCTGACCTAGCCGTGTCTGTAGATGCGCTGCGATCATGCGCGCAACCAGATCGGTAGGCCCACCCGCGGAATAGCCCACGATGACACGTACCGGCTTAGAAGGGTAGGCGGCATCGGCCATGGCGCCACTGGCCATACCCATAGTCAGCGCAGCGCAGGCGGCCACCGAAAAGTTGCGACGATTCATATTTGTCTCCTTGATTTGTAGTTTTCAGTCTTTGCTGGGACGCTGCGAGAACGTGCGGCCAAACACGCCTTCGGCGATGCGGTTCTTCAGGATTTCGATAGAGCCCCCGGCGATCATCCAGCCGCGCGTGCGGCGCACGCAGTACTCCACCAGCGACTCCTGGCTGAAGCCCATGCCGCCCATCACCTGCAGCGCGTCGTTGGATACCTCCCAGCCGGCCATGTTGCAAGCCAGCTTGGCCATGGCCGTGCTTTGGGCGCTGGGCAGGCCATGCTCGCCCTCCATGGCCGCGCGGTACAGCATCAATTGCGCCTGTTCCAGCTTCATGGCCATGTCGGCAAACTTCCACTGCAGGCCCTGGAACTCGCACAGCTCGCGCCCGAACTGCTTGCGCGTCAGGGCATGCTCACGCGCCGCGTTGAAGGCATAGCGGCCCAGAGCCAATGCGCGCGAGGAGTTGCCCAGGCGCTCCACGTTGAAGCCGGAAATTTGCTTCTTGAAGCCGCCAGGACCCAGCAGCACATTGGCGGCCGGGATGCGGCACTCATCGAAATAGAGTTGGGACCATTGCTCGCCGTTCATGAAGTTGGAAGGCGTGCCCACCTGGAACCCGGGGGTGCCGCGCTCGACCAGCACCGATCCGATGCCGCCCACGCCAGGGCCAAAGCGCACGTAGATCAGGAACAGCTCCGCCTCCGGGCTGTGGGTGGAGAACACCTTGCTGCCGTTGATGACGTAGTGGTCACCGTCTTGGCGGGCGCTGGTTTTCAACTCCGTGACGGCAGAGCCCGCATCGGGCTCGCTCATCCCCAGCGAGATCAATTTGCGGCCCGCCAGCAGGTCGGGCAGAAAGCGCTGCTTTTGCTCGGGCGTGGCGTACTCGACAAAGGTGCGGATGGGGCCAAAGTTGCCCGCCTGCACGATGTCTGCGCTCTTGGGGCAGGCCAGCGCAATCTGCTCGATGGCCAGCACCGCGTGCATCAATGTGCCACCCTGGCCGCCATCAGCCTCGGGAAAGGCAATGCCCAAAAGACCCTGTTCGGCCAGCAGTGCAGCCGTTTCCCAGGGGTAATGGGGTGAGTGCGCGCGCGCCAGTGCGCCGTCCTTGAGCTTGTCCTGGGCAAAACGGGCCACCGAATCGGCAAATGCCTGGTGCTCTTCGCTGAGTTTGAAATCCATGTGCGTTCCTGTATGGGATGAAAGTGGTCTGCATGGTGCCGACGCTCCCCGGTTTTGAGAACTTCGTGTTTTGTCAGGAGCCCCTACAAATACTCATACCACCACCACTTCTGCGAAGTTCACAACCGCGCTGACAGGCACGACCATCGCCCCCATGCCAACACCTTTGCTGCACCCCATGACCGCTGCCCAACGCTTTGCCGAATTCGCCTCGTCCCTGAACCAGTCCCCCCTCGCGCCAGAAGTCATCCACCATGCCAAGCGCACCATCGTGGATTGGTATGCGGCGCTGCTGCCCGGCGCTATTGAGTCGCCCCCCACATTGCTGGAGCAGGCGCTGGCCGAAGACCTGGATCGGGGCGACGCCCGGCTGGCCCTGGGCCGCGCTGCCACCGTGCGCACGGCGGCGCTCATCAACGGCACCGCCGCCCACACCGTAGAGGTGGACGACATTTACCGCGAGGCCATCTACCACCCCGGCGCACCCACGATTGCCGCTGCGCTGGCGCTGGCCCAGGCGCGCCAGGCCACCGGGCTGCAATTGATCCGCGCTGTGGTGGCGGGCTACGAAGTCTCGACGCGCATCGGCGCCGCGCTGGGGCGCACGCACTACCGCTACTGGCACAACACGGGCACGGTGGGCACCTTTGGCGCGGCATCGGCCGCCGCCACGCTGCTGGGGCTGGACGCCGAGCGCCACGCGCACGCGCTGTGCACGGGCGCCACCTTTGCAGCGGGGTTACAGCAGGCGTTTCGCATGGATTCCATGTCCAAGCCGCTGCACGCGGGCCATGCCGCCGAAGCAGGGGTGCTGGCCGCCCTGGCCGCCGAGCGCGGCGTGACCGGCTCGCTGGATGTGCTCGACGGCGACGCCGGCATGGGCCGCGCCATGGGCGACGGGCCCGACTGGAAACTGGCCACCGCCACGCTGGGGCAGGACTTCCACATCACCCGCATGACTTTCAAAAACCACGCCTGCTGCGGCCATACCTTTGCACCCATCGACGGTGCGCTAGCGTTGCAAACGCGCATGGGCGTGCGCTGGCAAGAGCTGGATGCCATCGAGGTGGCCACCTACGGCCCGGCGCTGGCAGTGGCGGGCAACTTCAATCCCCGCACCGCTGCCGAGGCACGTTTCTCCATCCCTTTTGTGGTGGCAACGGCCCTGATCCACGGCAGCGTGCGCCTGTCGGCCTTCACGCCCGAGCGGCTGGCCAATGCGGACATCCGCGCCCTGATGACGCGCATCCGGCTCAGCGTCGATCCGGCACTGGACGCCCGTTTTCCAGGCCAACGGGCCGCGCGCCTGCGCTTGATTGCCACGGACGGTCGGCAGGGCGAATACCTGCAACCTACGCGCAAAGGCGACCCTGAGCAACCGCTGACGGACGAAGAACTTTCCGGCAAGTTCATGGAACTGGCCGCGCCGGTGGTGGGCGACGTGCGCGCGCGCAGCTTGCTGGACGGTCTTTGGGCGCTGGACGCGCGCGTGAACCTGCTGGACCTGTGACGGCCGATGCACAGCGCCAAAGCCAAACTTCTCACACTGCTGCTGGCGTGGGCGGCCGCCGAAATTTGCCGCCGCATGCACATGCCTGTGCCATGGATGCTCGGCCCGCTGCTCGCGACGGCGCTGGCCACGCTGGCTGGCCTGCCGACCTGCAGCAGCCTGCGGTTGCGCAACGGTGGTCAATGGGTGATGGGAGCGTCGCTGGGCTTGTATTTCACGCCCGCCATCGTGACCCAGCTGGTCAATCTGTGGTGGGCGGTGCTGGCGGCGGTTGCCTGGTCGCTGGCGCTTGGCATGGTGTATGCAGACTGGCTGTACCGCTCCTGCGCAGGCCGGTTGCGCGGCGTGCCCGATGAGTCGCTGCGACCCTCGGCCTACTTCGCGGGCGCCATCGGCGCGGCATCCGAGATGACGCTGCTCGCCGAGAAGGAGGGCGCGCGTACCGACCTCGTGGCCGCCTCACACAGCCTGCGCATGTTGATCGTGGTGCTGGTCATGCCGTTTGGCATGCTGCTGGCGAAGTCCTGGTGGAGCCTGGAGGCGGTGGATGTTGCCCCACAGGCCAGCGCGATGTCCTTCACGGTGGCTGGCGGAGCATGGCTGGCGCTGTTCACGGTGGCAGGCGGCCTGACCCTGAAGCTGCTTCGCCTGCCCAACCCCTGGTTCCTCGGTTCGTTGCTGGTGGCTATCGGACTGGCCGCCAGCGAAACGGCCCCTGCGACCGTGCCTACGCTGCTGTCCAACACTGCCCAGCTGGTCATCGGCGTCAGCCTGGGGGTGCGCTTCAGTCCACAATTTCTGCACACCGCACCACGCTGGCTTGCGCACGTTGCGCTTGGCACCTTGGGCTTGATCGCTGCCTGCGCTGCTTTTGCCGCGTTTCTGGCATGGGTCACAGGGCTGCATCCGGCCACTGCCATTTTGGGCACGGCACCTGGCGGTATGACGGAGATGTCCATCACCGCCAAGGCGCTGCAGCTGGGCGTACCCGTCGTCACTGCCCTGCAGGTGACGCGCCTGGTCGCGGTGCTGATTCTGGTGCGACCGGCATACCACCTATGGGGGATTCACCGTCGCGATGGCGCGCACTCGCGGCAGCCATGACCAAAGCTCATTCCTCCACAACAAATTGTCGGTTGTGACTCAGACGGCGGTATGGAACATTCCCCCCAGGAGACAAATATTCATGCAAACCACTGATGGCTACACCCAAGGCCGTGCTGACGACTGGCTGACTTACCGCGGCCGCTGGGTCAACGTGACCTTCATGATCAAGAAAGGCGAGGAGGAATACCTCGTCACCCTTCGCGATGGGCATGTGACGCACGTTCAGCGCGGCCCCCACGTCATGCCCTGCTGGACTTTTGCGCTGGTCGCTGGTGAAGACGCCTGGCAGCGCTTCTGGGCGGATAAGCCGCAACCGCGCTTTCACGACCTGATGGCCATGGTCAAGTTCAAGACCCTGCGGGTCGAGGGTGACCCCACCATCTTCATGAGCAATCTGCTGTACTTCAAGGAGCTGATCCAGCGGCTCGGAGGGCAACTCCATGCGCGTTGAAAAAGAGGCCGTGACCGGCGGCTACGTGAACTTCGAGATCGCGGGCCGCATGTGCCGCGTGTATTACGAGACGGCTGGCCGCGGGCAACCCCTGTTGTGCCTGCACACGGCCGGCAGCGACACACGCCAGTACCGCGCGCTGCTCAACTCGCCTGAACTGACGGCAAGCCACCAGGTGATCTGCTTCGATTTGCCCTGGCACGGAAAATCCTCTCCACCCGAGGGCTGGCAGACACATGAATACCAGCTGACCAGTACGCTCTATGTTCAGACCATTCTGGCGTTCATGGATGCGATGCAGATCGATCGACCCATTGCCATGGGCTGCTCGATCGGCGGGCGGGTGGTGCTGCACCTGGCGTTGCAGCAGCCGGAGCGTTTCAAGGCACTGATAGGTCTGCAATCTGGCGCGCATGTCCATCCTTACTACGACCTGAACTGGCTGCACCGGCCCGACGTGCACGGCGGTGAGGTCTGCGCCGGCATCGTCTCTGGTCTGATCGGGCCGGGTGCGCCGCTGCGCGACCGCTGGGAGACGCTATGGCACTACATGCAAAGCGGCCCTGGCGTGTTCAAAGGCGACCTGCACTTCTACACGGGCGAGGGTGACCTGCGTGGACGCGTGCAGCGGATCGACACCGCGCGCTGCCCGCTCTACCTGCTCACAGGCGAATACGACTACTCGTGCACGCCCGAAGACAGTGAGGAACTGGCGCGCCTGATTCCCGGTGCACAGCTTCAGATCATGCCGGGTCTGGGGCACTTCCCGATGAGCGAGGCGCCGCAGGAATTCCTGCGCCACCTGCTTCCTGTGTTGCAACGTATTCAAACCTCCTAAGGAACATCATGAAAGTCGGATTCATCGGCCTTGGCCGAATGGGCTTTGCCTTGGCCTCTCACCTGTTGCGCAAGGGCGTTCATCTCACGGTGCACGACCTTCAGAGCGCCCCTGTGGACGCGCTTGTGGCGCAAGGTGCCTCGCGCGCGGCCAACGTCAGGGAACTGGCCGCCGGCGCAGACGTGGTGTTCACCATGCTGCCCGGCCCCAAGCAATCGCGCGCCGTGATCCTGGGTGAGGGCGGCGTGCTGGACGGTCTGCGCAGCGGCAGCTTTCTGGTGGAACTGAGCACCATCGACACGGACACAGTGGATGAACTGGCCCGCGCATCGCGCGAGCGCAGCGTGCATTTCGCTGACGCCCCCGTAGGCCGCCTGGCCGCACATGCCGATCGCGGCGAATCACTTTTCATGCTGGGTGCCGCCGAGGACGACCGCCTCACGCTGGAGCCACTGCTGCTGCAAATGGGAACCACCGTGCTGCACTGCGGCAATCCAGGCAGCGGCACGCGCATGAAGCTCATCAACAACCTGATGGTGCTGTGCTACTGCCAGCTCAACTCCGAGGCCCTGGTGCTGGCCAACGCGCTGGGACTGGATACGCGCAAGACTTTTGAGGTGCTCACGGGCACCACGGCGTCGAACGGCCAACTCAAGGAAAAGTGGCCCGTGAAGGTACTGCGCGGCGACCTGACGCCGGGTTTCGACATCGCCCTGGGCTTCAAGGACCTCACGCTGGCCTGCCAGGCAGCGCAGTCTGCCGGCATTTCGTTGCCCATGGGCAACCTGGCGCGCAGCATGTTCCAGCTTGCCCGCCATGCTGGCAAAGATGGGCAGGACACCTCTTGCATGACGGATTTCTGGGCCGAATCCAACGGTCTGCCGCCGCTGCGGATGTAACGCCCCGCTGTTCCACCAACACCCTCAACCAATCAATAAATCAACAGGAGACAAGCATGCAATCCACTTACACCAAGGTGGCTCTCGCCACCGCGCTGCTCACCACCGCAGCGTTCGCACCCGCGCAGGACAAGAGCGCAAGCATCTCGGACGGCATTGTCAAGATCGGCGTGCTGACCGACCTCAACGGCCCCTTTATGGACAACGTTGGAAAAGGATCCATCGTCGCCACCGAAATTGCCATCGCGGAGTTTGGCGGCAAGGTGCTCGGCCATCCGATTCAGTTGGTTACTGCCGACCACCAGAACAAGGCCGACGTGGGATCTGCCCGCGTGCGCGAATGGTTCGACCGCGACCAGGTGGACGCCGTGACCGAACTGGGCAACAGCGCCGTCGCACTGGCAGCGATGAAGCTTGCGCAGGACAAGGGGCGCATGTCCATCGTCACCGGCGCCGGTGCGGTGCGCATCTCCAACGAGGATTGCACGCCCAACAACCTGCACTGGGTGTACGACACCTACTCCCTGGCCAAAGTGGGCACTCAGTCTTTGGTGAAGGCAGGCGCCAAGTCCTGGTACTACCTCACAGCGGACTACGCCTTTGGACACTCGCTGGAGAACGACGGCAAGCAATTCATTGAAGCGGCCGGCGGGAAATTTGTGGGCTCGTCGCGCTACCCGTTCCCAGGTAATGACTTCGCGTCTTACATCGTCAAGGCGCAAGGCAGCAAAGCTAATGCGGTGGCCATCGCCACGGCAGGACTCGACCTGCAAAACGCCATCAAGCAGGGCAAGGAGTTTGGCCTGGCCAGTGGCGGACAGAAGACCGTGGCCATGCTCATGAGCATCATGGACGTGCACGGCGTGGGCTTGAAGGACGCGGGCGGCATGCTGTTTGCCGAGTCGTTCTATTGGGATCTGGACGACGCCTCGCGCGCGTTTGCGCGCAAGTTCTTCGAACGCACCAAACGCATGCCTACAGCACTTCAGGCGGGGCAGTACTCCGCCACGCTGAACTACCTGAAAGCGGTGGAGAAGGCCAAGTCCGACAACGTTGCCGACGTGATGAAAGCGATCAAAAGCATGCCCATCCAGGACGCCTTTGCCAAGAACGGCAAGGTTCGCGCCGACGGCAAGATGATCCACGACATGTACCTCGTGCGCGTGAAGACGCCGCAGGAGTCGAAAGCCGCGTGGGACTACTACACCGTGCTGGAGACGGTTCCTGGCGTGCAGGCTTTCCATTCCGCAGCCGAAAGCAAATGCTCTCTGCTCAAGCCGTGATGACCGCGCCATGAGCCAAGCCTGTTACCAGATCCTCGCGGTGAAATACGCCACGGTGGATCGGGCGCGGGGCAGCAACTTTCTGCGCCCAGCCCCCGGTGACCCCGAGGCGCCCATGGCGCTGGACTTCTTTGTCTGGCTGATCACTGGACCCGGCGGCGCAGTGCTGGTGGACACCGGGTTCAGCGCTGCCTCGGCGCTGGCGCGCGGGCGGCGCTACCTGGTCTCGCCGCTGGAGTCACTGCGCCGCCTGGGCTACGCGCCCGATGCCATTGGCGACGTGGTACTCACGCACCTGCACTATGACCACGCGGGCAATGTTGGCGAATTCCCAGCCGCCACTGTCTGGGTGCAGGACCGCGAGGTGCGCTACGCCACGGGCGACTGCATGTGCGACCCAAAGCAGAACCACTTCTTCTCGACCGACGACGTGGCCGTGCTCATCAAGCGTCTGTACCAGGGCAACGTGAGGCTTGTCGATGGCTTCCACCTGCTACGTGACGGCATTGAATTGCACCGCGTGGGCGGCCATACCGACGGCCTGCAGGTGGTGCGCGTGCGCACCGCGCGTGGCTGGGTGGTTCTCGCCTCCGATGCGGCGCACTACTACGAAAACCTGGCGCTGCAGAACCCATTCCCCGCCATCTTCAGCCTGGACGACATGCTGACGGGCTACGCACGCATCCGCGAGCTGGCGGATGGCGAAGACCTCATCGTCCCCGGCCACGACCCCGCGGTCTGCGCCCGTTTCGCGAGCGTAGGCGTGCCAGGCGTCTACGCCTGGCGTATCGCCTGACACCTTCTTTCTTTCTATGGAGACACATTGACATGAATACACCCCACCAACGCAAGCGCTCCTTCCTTCTTGGCTGCGCGGCCCTGGCCCTCGGCAGTGCGACCTTCGCCCAGACGGCTGGCAGCGACTGGCCCACTCGGCCTGTCACCATCGTCGTAGGCTTCAGCGCAGGCGGCCCCACCGACGTGGTGGCGCGCATATTGGCCGACAACCTTGCTACCCAGTTCAAGCAAAGCTTTGTGGTGGACAACAAGGCTGGAGCCTCTGGCGGCGTGGCGGCCATGCAGGTCAAGCAGGCTGCGCCCGACGGCTACACGCTGATGTTTGGCAGCAGCAGCACACTGTCCATCATCCCCACGCTGCAAAAGACTGGCTACGACCCGCTTCGAGACTTCACGGCCATCGGCCTGGTCGCCAGCTACCCTTACTTCCTGGTAGCGCCCGTCTCGTCGAACATCACCTCGCTCGACGAGTTGCTCAAGCAAGGCCGCAACCCTGCGTCGCAATTGAGCTACGGCTCTGCCGGTAACGGAGCGGTCAACCATCTCGCGGGCGAGTGGTTCAAGCACGAGGCAAAGATCAATGCAGTGCACATCCCCTACAAGGGTGATTCAGCTGCAGTCACCGACCTGGTGGCGGGTCGGCTGGACTTCGCCTTCCTCGCGGGTGCCGTGGCACTGCCGCAGGCCAAGGCAGGCAAGATGCGGCTGCTAGCCTCCGCCAGCGCCGTGCCTGGGCGCGGCGGCGAAGGCCTGCCCACGCTGGGCGAGCAGCGCTTCAAAGGTTACGCCGCCGAGCCGTGGAACGGGCTAATGGGACCCAAAGGCATCCCCCAACCCATCGTGGCCAGGCTCAACGCGGCCGTGAATCAAATCATGAACCGCCCGGACGTGGTGGCCCGCCTGGCTGCCATGGAGCAATACCCGCTCACCGGAACGCCCCAGCAGTTCACTGACCACATCAAGGCACAGACGGAGCGCTGGGCCGCAGTGATCCAGTCGGCCAACATCAAGGTGGACTAATGAACATGTCGTACTCCCAATGGATCGCTGGCGAGTTTCGCCAGGGCTCTTGCGCCCAGCATTTCATCGTCATCAACCCCAGCACCGGCCATCCGCTAGGCGATTACGCACATGCAACGC
Organism: Diaphorobacter sp.; assembly: GCF_050251835.1. Taxonomy (NCBI): domain Bacteria; kingdom Pseudomonadati; phylum Pseudomonadota; class Betaproteobacteria; order Burkholderiales; family Comamonadaceae; genus Diaphorobacter; species Diaphorobacter sp. The sequence goes on from NZ_JBFWLZ010000015.1 coordinate 53,873, forward strand.
AAGCAGATGTGCAGGCTGCCATCGATGCGGCAGGTGAAGCGCTGCGAACCTGGCGCAAGACCTCTGCCCTGGAACGATCGACGATGCTGCGCCGGGTGGCCGCCCTGATGCGCGAACGTGGCGACGCTATCGGCACGCAAATTGCGCTCGAACTGGGCAAGCCCTTGGGCGAGGCGCAGAAGGAGGTGGTCACCGCCGCCGAAATGTTCGAATGGGCGGCCGAAGAGGCGCGGCGCCTCTACGGCCGCACCATTCCTGCCCGCACCGGGGGCGTCACGCAGACCGTGGTGCTGGAGCCCGTCGGCGTAGTGGCCGCATTCGCGGGCTGGAACGCGCCGGCCATCACGCCTGCGCGCAAGATCAGCGGCGCGCTGGCGGCGGGATGCACCATCGTCATCAAACCCTCGGAGGAAACGGCCGGCGTGGCGTTGCACATCGCCCACGCGGTGCAGGACGCGGGCGTGCCCGACGGCGTGGTCAACATGGTGTTTGGCGATCCCGGCGCCATTGCCGACCAGCTCTGCTCCTCGCCGCAGGTGGCCATGGTCACCTTCACGGGCGCCACCTCGGTGGGCAAGCAGATTGGTGCCCAGGCCGCGCGCACCATGAAGCGTGCCACGCTGGAGCTGGGCGGCCACGCGCCGGTGATCGTCTGCGATGACCTTGATGCGGCCGACGTAGCCCGCGTGGCCCGCATGGCCGTGGCGACCAAGTACCGCAACGCGGGCCAGGTCTGCACCTCGCCCACGCGCTTTCTGGTGCAGGCGGGCGTGTTTGACACCTTTTGCTCGCACTTCGTGCAGGCTGCCGAAGCATTGAAGGTGGGTGACCCGTTTGATGCGGCCACGCACATGGGGCCGCTGAAGAACCAGCGCCGCATGCAGGCCATCGATCAGCTGGTTCAGGATGCGCGCAGCCGCGGCCTGACCATCGCTACGGGCGGCGAGCGCATCGGCACTGAAGGCTTCTTCTATCGGCCCACAGTGATCGTGCAACCTTCGGTCGATTGCGATGCCGCCAACGTCGAGCCCTTTGGCCCGGTGGCGCTGATCAGCCCGTTCGTGGAGCTGGAAGAGGCCATCGTCGAGGCCAACCGCCTGCCTTTCGGCCTGGCGTCCTATGCCTTCACCAACCACCTGGGGCGTGCCCACCGCCTGGCCAGCGAAATCGACAGCGGCGTGGTCTGCATCAATGAGTGGCAGGCTTCACTGCCCGAAACGCCTTTCGGTGGCCACAAGGACAGCGGCCTGGGCTCGGAAGGCGGCATTGAGGGTCTGCAGGAATTCCTGCGCGTCAAGTGCGTGCGCCTGGGGGTGTCGGCATGAGCCCGGTGCTCGGTTTCGTCGGTGTGGGCGTGATGGGCGAGGGCATGTGTCGCAACCTGCTGCACAAATGCGGGTTGCCGGTGCACGTAGCCGACGTTCAGGCCGAAAACGTGGCGCGCCTGACAGCGCTGGGCGCGGTGGCGTCAAGCGTGCCGAGGCTGCGTCAGACAGCGCACACGGTGTTCCTTTCGCTGCCTTCGATCGATCAGGTGGAAGACGTGTGCTTCGGCGCTGAGCCGCTCATCGTTCCCGGAGGCACAGTCAAGACCGTGGTGGACATGAGCACCAGCGACGTGCAGCGCATCCGCGCGCTGGCCGAGCGGCTGGCCGCGCATGGCGTACGTTTTCTCGATGCCCCTGTGGCCCGCAGCCGCGAGGCCGCGAACAACGGCACGCTGCTCATTACCGTAGGCGGGCCGGCTGACTTGTTCGAGGCCGTGGCGCCATGGCTGCGCTGCATGGGATCAGACGTGGTGCTCTGCGGCGACGTTGGCGCCGGGCAAGTGGTCAAGATCATGAACAACATGGTGTTGCTGTCCACCGTCAACGCACTGGCCGAAGCCATGGCGATTGCCGAGGCCGCTGGCGTGGACAAGGCGTTGCTCGCCAGCGTGTTGCGACAGGGTTCCGCCGATTCGTTCGCGCTACGGCTCACGGGCGAGAAGCTGGCCACAAACGAGTTTCCCGAAAAACTCTTTCCCACCGCCTACGCGCTCAAAGACCTGCGGCTCGCGCTCAGCCTGGCGCAGGCCTCGGGCATCACACCGGCCGTGGCCCAGGCCACGGCAGCGCTGCTGGATGCGGCATGCACCCGCGGCTATGCGATGAACTACTACCCGGTGATTTATCGCCTGATACGCGCCTGAAAAGAAACGACTGCCTGCAAGGGTGTGAACGCATCGATGAGGCAGCATCCTTGCACACCCTTGGGTTCAACTGGCCTGGGATTCAATTTCGAAGCCCCGTTAACCCTTTGCCAGAAAATCACAGGCAGCTCCTTTTTTATGGCTGACCTGCCTCGTGCATCAGCCAGTCCTTGAAGGCCACGATCTTGTCGGAGTGGCGCTGCAGCGCTGGAGTGACGATGTAGTGCCCTTGCCCTGTGCGCAGTGGGCGTGCAAAAGGGCGTACCAGGCGGCCAGCCTGGAAATCGGCAGCCAGCATGTGCTTCTGACCGATGGCGATGCCAAGGCCATCCATGGCTGCCTGCCAAGTCAAAAGGGAACTGCTGAAAACCATCTTCTCGGCGCCCTCGAAAATGCCAGGCATCCCAGCATGTTCGAGCCAGCGTGGCCAGTCGTCCTTGCGGTATCTGGAAATCAGCAGGCGCTTGCCTTGCAGCACTTCGGGGGTAGCTGCGCCCTCGATAAAACCGGGTGCGCAGACCGGCTCCACGACGTCCTCCAACAGCAGGGTGGCCTCGGCGTCCGGCCATGTGCCGTTGCCCAGCACGATGGCCAGATCGGACTTCTCTGCCCCAAAATCCAGCGGCGCATTGCTATTGAGGATGGAAACCTCCACCTCCGGATGCTGTGCCTTGAAACGCGGCAGGCGCGGAATCAACCAACGTGCCGTGAGCGTGGTGTAGGTGCGCAGTCGAATCACGTTGTTGGAGTACTTCTGCGTGATGAACGCAGTGGCGGCTGCAATCTCCTCAAACACCGGCCCGATTCTGCGCGCATACGACTCTCCGACCTCAGTAAGCCGCACTCCCACACGCTCGCGCGAAAAGAGTTGTACGCCCAGGTATTCCTCCAGTACGGCCACCTGGCGACTCACCGCCGATTGGCTCACGTTCAGCTCGCTTGCCGCGAGCGTGAGATTGCTGGTGCGCGCGACGACTTCAAAAACTTTGAGGGGATTAAGTGGGGGTATTTTCATCAGAGTGTCATTGTCTCGCTTCCCGGACAGGGCTTTCAAGCCTGCGTTGGGCAATACCTTTCTGATGAAAATCTGCGTCTGATGGCCTCCCTGGAGCTGCGGCGGAAGCGGTAGGACCCATTGCCGGTTTCAACGATGTGGCTGTGATGGGTGAGCCGCTATGAACGCTTGGTCACTTCCGGCCCCACGGTGGAAGTGCCCGATATGGGGCGGGATGACTTTTGTGGTCTTCCCGATCTGGCCTTGAGATGCAGGCGTAGCGTTGATTTCCAGCCAGAAGCGATCCACTGACCGTCAGTAGTGGATGGGATTTGCGTTGAAATCAACAGCAGGTTGGGCTGGCTCTATAAGAACGCCCACAGCCAATCCAGGAAAAACGGCGCCGAGGGCCACGGTACGACGCACGACGGCATAAGGGGGCAAGGTCCTTATGCCGACGTGATAGGCGCTTTAGTCTGTGGCTTCGATTACTCGCTCGGTGGTTGCGTTCCGGTCGAACATGATGGGCACGGGCTCCTTGCCGGGGTTCGCCTTGCGGATTGCGGCAATCAATTTCTTCTCACCATCGCTCAAGCAGAGTGGGCCAACGCAATGCTCGACAGCGTGGAGCAGACCAGGGTCCGCATCTTGCAGCAGACGACGCATCAGCATGCCGGGGTTGATGTCCAACGCATTTGCCAGTTCTGGCACTTTGGTGAGGGGCACCGTCATTTGTCCTGACTTGAACATCTGGATCACATTGGGCGATTGGTAGCCCAAGGCGTTGGCGAGCTCCTTATCTGAGATCCGCGCGAGCGCTTGTTGGCCTGTCAGCCACTGGTGGGTGGTGGTTTCTTGGTTCATCGACATCTCCTGAATAGCGGTCAGCAACATGTGACCGACTGCATTCATTAGAGAGCTCGTGACTTGGCCCTCGGGCGGAACATGGGATGGAAATGTGGGAAGTGCTGCGTGCATTCGCCTTCGATGCGCTGGCATACTGCCCGCGGTCAGAATTTGCCAGTCTCCGCGATCGTATGAACCAACAAACCCTCTCCGCCTTCATCTGGTCCGTCGCCGACCTGCTGCGCGGTGATTACAAACAGTCCGACTACGGCAAAGTCATCCTGCCCTTCACCGTGCTGCGCCGCCTGGACTGCGTGCTCGAAGCCACAAAGCCCGCCGTGCTGGCCGAGCTGACCGACAAGGAAAAGCTGGGCGTCAACCCCGAGCCCTTTTTGCGCCGCATCACAACCCTGGGCTTCTACAACACCTCGCCGCTGGACCTCAAGAAGCTCCTGGGCGACCAAGACCACATCGCGCAAAACCTGTTCAGCTACGTGCAGGCCTTCTCGCCCGCCGTGCGCGATGTGTTCGAGCGCTTTGAATTCCACACCCAGGTCGAGCGCCTGGCCAAGGCCGGGCTGCTGTACCAGGTGGCATAAAAGTTCACCCAGATCGACCTGCACCCCGAGGCCGTGAGCAACATGCAGATGGGCCTGGTGTTCGAAGAGCTGATCCGCAAGTTTGCGGAAATCAGCAACGAGACCGCCGGGGAGCACTTCACCCCGCGCGAGGTCATCCGGCTGATGGTGAACCTCATCTTTATCGAAGACGACGACATCCTCAGCAAGCCCGGCGTGGTGCGCACCATTTACGACCCGACGGCGGGCACGGGCGGCATGCTCAGCGTGGCGGGCGAATACCTGGCCGAGCACAACCCCCAGGCGCGCCTCACCGTGTTTGGCCAGGAGCTCAACCCCGAGTCCTACGCCATCTGCAAGGCCGACATGCTGATCAAGGGCCAGGACGTGGCCAACATCGCCTTTGGCAACACCCTCAGCGACGACGGCCACACGCACAAGCGGTTCGACTACATGCTCTCCAACCCGCCCTTTGGCGTGGAGTGGAAGAAGGTCGAAAAGGAAGTGCGCAGAGAGCACGAGCAACAAGGCTACAACGGCCGCTTCGGCCCCGGCCTACCCCGCGTGTCCGATGGCTCCATGTTGTTTTTGCTGCACCTGATTGCCAAGATGCGCCCGGCGCACGAGGGCGGCAGCCGCTTTGGCATCGTGCTCAACGGCTCGCCGCTGTTCACCGGCGGCGCGGGCTCGGGCGAATCCGAAATCCGCCGCTACGTGCTGGAAAACGACCTGCTGGAAGCCATCGTGGGCCTGCCCACCGACATGTTCTACAACACCGGCATCAGCACCTATGTCTGGATCATCAGCAACCGCAAACCCACGGCACGCAAGGGCAAGGTGCAGCTGATTGATGCCAGCGGCATGTGGCAGAAGATGCGCAAAAGCCTGGGCTCCAAGCGCAAGGAACTGAGCGACGCCCACATTGAGCGCATCACCCGCCTTTTTGGCGATTTTGTCGAGGCGCAGGACGACGACGGCACCCCCATCAGCCGCATCTTCGACAACGAAGCCTTTGGCTACCACGCCATCACCGTCGAGCGCCCGCTGCGCGATGAAAACGGCCAGATCGTACTGGGCCAGAAGGGCAAGCAAAAAGGCAAGCCCCAGCCCGACGCCAGCCTGCGCGACACCGAAAACGTGCCCTACACCGAAGACGTGATGGAGTACTTCCAGCGCGAGGTACTGCCCCACGCCCCCGACGCCTGGATCGACCCCGACAAGACCAAGGTAGGCTACGAAATCCCGTTCAACCGGCACTTCTACGTGTTCAAGCCCCCGCGCCCGCTGGCCGTGATTGACGCCGAACTCAAGCAGACCACCGACCGCATCCTGGACATGATCAAGGGGCTGTCGGCATGAGTCTTTTTAGATAGTTGCCGCCACACCCTCTCCCTACAATGGCCTGTCCTCCCGATAGGAGACCCTCATGCAGCTATCCCCCCAACTCCAGCAGCAACTCGCCCAGGCGGTGCGCACCTCCATGCGCATCGAGGGCTATCGCAACACGCCTTTGCCGCAAGTACAGGCCAAGGCCAAAGTGCTGATGGAGCAAAAGCGTGTCCAAGTATCAGTTCCGGCAAAGTGACATCTATCTGCCGGGCACGGATTTGCCCATCAATCGCCTCAGCATTGAGGACGCAGATCTGCTGCAAGCAATAGAGGCGCAATTGCTGCAGCAGGCGTATGCAGTATTTGTGTCGGAACTGGAGCCCGACACGCGGCTGGACGAGGCGTATTTCCAATCGCTGCACTGGCGCACTTTTGAATCGCGGTACGACTGGGCTGGCCGCTACCGCAGCGAGGACATGGTCAAAGGCGGCTCCATGTTCTGCCGGGCCGCCTTCGTGCCAGCCGAATCCCGACGCATCTTTGCCGAGCTGGAGCGCGAATCTTTTCTGCAAGGCGCAAGCCAATGGCCGAAGTCGCGATTTGCCGAGCGCTTGGCTTACTACCAGGGCGAGCTGATTGCCTTGCATCCTTTTTACGAATTGAACGGACGCATCACGCGCCTGTTTTTTGACTTGATCGCCATTGCCAACGGCTATGGCCCCATCGACTACGGGGCCGCGTTGCGCGACGACCCCGAGGTGGATAACAACTACATCCGCGCCTCTATCGACTGCGTGCGCCGCGCCGACACCCGGCTGCTGCAACAACTGATAGGGAGCGGGCTGACACGGAGCGACAGCACAGCATGAGTTTTCCGAGATACCCGGAGTGCAAGGACAGTGGGGTGGAGTGGCTGGGGGAGGTGCCGGTGCATTGGTGTGTGGATCGCCTCAAAGCATCCATCGTCAGCTCCAAGAATGGCATCTGGGGCGACGAATCGAAGGGTGATGAAAACGACATCCCTTGCGTTCGGGTTGCCGACTTTGACCGCCAAAAACTCAGGGTCGAATTAATGGAACCCACCATACGGAACGTCACCAGCCGGGAGCGCGAAGGACGCACGCTGAACAAAGGCGATTTGCTTCTTGAAAAATCGGGCGGTGGCGAAAACCAGCCCGTTGGCTGTGTGGTTCTGTACGACGATGAGCGCCCTGCCGTGTGCTCAAACTTCGTGGCACGCGTGCAGTTGAAGCCCGGAATGGTTTCCTCCTATTGGCGCTACGTACACGCTGCAGCCTACGCCGTAAGGCTCACCACCGGTTCGATCAACCAAACCTCCGGCATTCAAAACCTGGACCAAGATCGGTATTACAACGAGCGCGCAGCATTCCCACCGCCCGAAGAACAAACCGCCATCGCCATCTTCCTCGACCGCGAAACCGCCAAGATCGACGCGCTGGTGGCCGAGCAGGAAAAGCTGATCGCCCTGCTGCAGGAATAGCGCCAGGCCGTCATCTCCCACGCCGTGAACAAGGGGCTGAACCCGAACGTGCCGATGAAGGACTCGGGCGTGGAATGGCTGGGGGAGGTGCCGGGGCATTGGGATGTAGTGGCCGTGAACTACCGATATGAAGTGTTGCTGGGAAAGATGCTGGATGAAAAACGTATCACCGGCAGACATCTGGCGCCATATCTCCGCAACGTCGATGTGCAATGGGATTGCATCAACACGGAAGATCTCCCTCAAATGGATTTTTCCGGTGACGACATCGTGCGGTATAGCCTGACCGCTGGCGACCTTCTCGTGTGCGAAGGGGGTGAAGTTGGTCGGTCTGCCATTTGGACCGGCGAACTTGAAGAGTGCTACTACCAAAAGGCACTACATCGGTTGCGCCCCAGGCAGCCTGCCCGTGATGCATCGCGCTTTCAGTTTTACGTGTTGAACATGGCAGCGAAGCTCGGCATCTTCACCGGTGGGGAAGGCAAAGCAACGATTGCCCACCTGACTGCCGAAGCACTACGCAGATACCGCTTCGCTTACCCACCGCCGGATGAGCAAACACAAATCGTGAAGTTCTTGGACAAAGAAACCGCCAAGCTCGACACCCTGATGACCCAAGCCCGCGCCACCATCACCCTGCTGCAAGAACGCCGCACCGCCCTGATCTCCGCCGCCGTCACCGGCCAGATCGACGTGCGGGGGCTGGCAGGTGGTGCTAATGCTCCTGATTCAATAGCTGCTAGCGCTTACCAGATAAGGGCTTGATACCGATTCCACTTAAATTTTCAAAACATCACCGCGCTGCACTTTCTGCGCACCAACCCACCAGGCGCGTCTGGCGGCTGCTTGCCAAGGGGCGCACCTTCAGCGATATTCGCAATTCGCGAATAACGAATATACCCCTCTGATGGACCTCAAACCCCAAGACCTGCTGGTGCTGCTGAAGGTGGTGGCACATCCGCCGCAGCACTGGACATATGCCGCGCTGGGTGAGGCGCTTGCCATGAGCGCATCAGAAGCGCACGCGTGCGTGAAACGCGCGGTGGCTTGCGGCTTGGCAGTGGCACCTGCACGCGGCGAGTGGTCGCCGGTCAAACCCAATCTGCTGGAATTCATGGTGCACGGCGTGCGTTACATCTGGCCGGCCACCCCTGGGCCTGTCAAACGTGGCGTGCCAACGGCCTTTGGCGCGGAGCCACTGGCCAGCCACCTGGCGGTGGCTGCGGGCGAGGCGCCTGTCTGGGCGCACCCCACCGGCAGCGCCAAGGGCCCCACCCTCTCGCCCCTGTACCGCACGGCACCGCAGGCCGCCTTGGCCGACTCGGCATTGCACCGCCTGCTGGCGCTGCTGGATGCCTTGCGCGTGGGGCGGGCACGCGAACGCAGCTTGGCAGCGACGCTGCTGGAGGCGGAGCTGAATCAGTTCGACGCGGGAGGCACCGATGCGGGCCAATGACCCCAATCTGCCCCATTTGCGCCAGATTGCCCAGGCGCTGGGCGAACTGCGCGAGCAGGTCGTGTTTGTCGGCGGCGCCGTGGCGGGCTTGCTGGCCACCGACCCGCTGGCCGACAGCGTGCGCGCCACCCGCGATGTGGATGCGGTGGTCAATGCCAGCCGGGCCGGGTTTCATCGCATCGAGGAGGCGGTGGCGGCGTGCGGATTTGCGCGTGATGTCAGCAGCGAGGTGATTTGCCGCTGGGTGCACAAGGCGTCGGGGGTGATTTTTGACCTGATGCCCGTGCAGCCCGAGGTGCTGGGTTTTTCCAACCGCTGGTATCCGTATGCGGTAGAGACCGCGGTGCCCGTAGATTTGGGGCAAGGCGTGGTGATCAGGCTTGTGAGCGCGGCGGCCTTTGTGGCCACCAAGCTGGAAGCCTTCGCCAGCCGCGGGGGCGGCGATTTTCTGAGCAGCCATGATCTTGAGGATGTGTTGAATATCGTCGATGGCCGTGAGGAGCTGGCCAGCGAGATGCGCATGGCCCCGCCCGAACTGCGTGCGGCGGTGGCGACGGCGCTGGCCCAGTTGCTGGCACACCCCGATTTCGCCAACGTGCTGCCGGGCTTGCTGGCCGAGCCAGAGCGCACCGAGGTGGTTATTGAGAGATTGAGGGCCTTGAGTCAATGAGTCTGCACCACGAACACGCCTTTGAAGAAGACATCTGCAACCACCTGGCATCCGATGGCTGGCTCTACGCCCCGCCGGGCACCGAGGGCGACGCTAGCGGCTACGACCCCCCCCCGCGCCCTGTACCCCGCCGACCTGCTGGCCTGGGTGCAGGCCACGCAGCCGCAAGCCTGGGAGGCTTTGACCAAGAACCATGGCACTGCTGCCGAGGCCATGCTGCTCGATCGCCTGCGCAAGGCGTTGGACGACCGGGGCACGCTGGAAGTGCTGCGCGTGGGCATCGACCTGCTGGGGCTCAAGAGCCCGCTCAAACTCGCGCAGTTCAAGCCCGCGCTGGCCATGAACCCCGACCTGCAAGCCCGCTACGCAGCAAACCGCCTGCGCGTGGTGCGCCAGTGCCGCACCAACCACGACGACATCATCGACCTGGTGCTGTTTTTGAACGGCATTCCGGTGGCCACGGCGGAGCTCAAGACCGACTTCACGCAGGACATGAACGCGGCGGTGGACCAGTACCGTTTTGACCGTATCCCTAGACCGAAGGGCCGGCCGTTTGCCGAGCCGCTGCTTCAGTTCCCCGGCGGCGCGCTGGTGCACTTTGCCGTGAGCAACCGCACGGTGATGATGACGACGCGCCTGCAGGGCCCGACCACGCGCTTTCTGCCCTTCAACCAGGGCGACCACGGCGGCGCGGGCAACCCGCCCAACCCTGCAGGCCACCGCACGGCGTATTTGTGGGAACAGGTCTGGCAGCGCGACAGCTGGCTGGAGATCATTGGCCGCTACCTCGTCACCCAGCGCGACAGCAAGAAGCAGGTGACGGGCTTTATCTTCCCGCGCTACCACCAGCTCGACGCTACGCGCAAGCTGCAGGCCGCGGTGCTGGCCGAAGGGCCGGGGCACAAGTACCTGATCCAGCACAGCGCGGGCAGTGGCAAGACCAATTCGATTGCCTGGACGGCGCACTTTCTGGCCGACCTGCACTATGCGCAAAACCACAAGCTGTTCGACAGCGTGCTGGTGGTGAGCGACCGCAATGTGCTGGACGCGCAGTTGCAGGAAGCCATCTTCGACTTCGAGCGCACCAAGGGCGTGGTGGCCACTATCAAGGGCGAGGCGGGCAGCAAAAGCGGCGAGCTGGCCGAGGCGCTGGGTGGCAGCAAAAAGATCGTGGTGTGCACCATCCAGACCTTTCCATTCGCCCTGAAGGCCGTGCAGGAGCTGGCCGCCACGCAGGGCAAGCGCTTTGCCGTGATTGCCGACGAGGCGCACAGCAGCCAGACGGGCGAAGCCGCCTTCAAGCTCAAGCAGTTGCTGAGCGCTGAAGAACTCAAAGACCTGGCCGATGGCGGCGAGGTGGGCACCGAAGACCTGCTGGCCGCGCAGATGGCGGCGCGCGCCAACGATGTGGGCATCACCTACGTGGCCTTCACCGCCACGCCCAAGGCCAAAACGCTGGAGCTGTTTGGCCGACGCCCGCAGCCCGACCAGCCCGCCGGGCCGGGCAACCTGCCAGCGCCGTTCCACATCTATTCCATGCGCCAGGCCATCGAAGAGGGCTTCATCCTTGATGTGCTGAAGAACTACACCCCGTACAAGCTGGCGTTCAAGCTTGCCAACAATGGCAAGGAATGGGACGAGAAAGAGGTTGAGCGCAGCGAGGCCATGAAAGGCCTGATGCGCTGGGTGCGCCTGCACCCCTACAACATCAGCCAGAAGGTGGCCGTGGTGGTGGAGCATTTCCGCGAGAACGTACAGCCCTTGCTGTGAAGTCCCCTCGAATTCCTGAGCCAGTCAGAAGTAGAGGTTGGGGAACAGTTTGACACGGTACTCGACCGGAGGGATTCGGCCGAGGGCTTCATGGGGTCGATGGTGGTTGTATCGGTGCAGCCA
>NZ_JBFWLZ010000016.1:0-35126 GCF_050251835.1 Diaphorobacter sp.
TGGCGATAACGTGTCGATCACCGTGAAGCTGATCAACCCCATCGCCATGGAAGAAGGCCTGCGCTTCGCTATCCGCGAAGGCGGCCGCACCGTGGGCGCCGGCGTTGTTGCCAAGATCATTGAGTAATCCTGCACGCACGGAAGGAATACACAATGTCCAAGCAAAAGATCCGCATCCGCCTGAAGGCCTTCGACTACAAGCTGATCGACCAGTCTGCAGCGGAAATCGTTGATACCGCCAAGCGCACCGGCGCTATCGTCAAGGGCCCCGTGCCCCTGCCGACACGCATGAAGCGCTTCGACATTCTGCGTTCGCCGCACGTCAACAAGACCAGCCGCGACCAGTTTGAAATCCGTACGCACCAGCGCCTGATGGACATCGTCGATCCCACGGACAAGACGGTGGACGCTCTGATGAAGCTGGACCTGCCTGCCGGCGTGGACGTCGAAATCAAGCTGCAGTAATCAGCTGTGTGGCTTGAGGCAACCGGGCGCACAACAGGTGCCGGGTTGCCGCTGACGCGGACTTGCTTGCAAAAGTGGTCCGCGTTATAATTTGCGGCTTCGCGTTTTACGCCCCATGTTGGGTAAGCGGCGCGGAGTTTTATCAACCTTCTTTCGTGTGTGCAGGTGCTGGCTGTTTTGGCCGATGCTTGCGGGCAAACGCCTTGGCCAATTGAAGTCGGGGCGGCGGAAGTTTTGGAGTACAACCAATGAGTCTGAGCAACTCCCTCGGGTTGCTGGGTCGCAAGGTGGGCATGATGCGTCTGTTCACGGATGACGGGGATGCAGTGCCCGTCACGGTGGTGGATGTGTCCAACAACCGTGTGACCCAGGTGAAAACCCAAGAGAACGATGGCTACGTGTCCTTGCAGGTCACGTTCGGTTCGCGCAAGGCATCGCGCGTAACCAAGCCTGAAGCCGGCCACCTCGCCAAGGCAGGTGTCGAAGCCGGTGAAATCATCCGTGAATTCCGCGTGACTGCTGAAACTGCTGGCAAATATGCTGCTGGCAGCGCCGTTCCGGTGGCTGATGTGTTCAGTGTGGGCCAGAAAGTCGATGTGCAGGGCACCTCGATCGGTAAGGGCTATGCCGGCACTATCAAGCGTCACAACTTTAGCTCGCAACGCGCGTCGCACGGTAACAGCCGTTCGCACAACGTTCCTGGCTCCATTTCGATGGCGCAGGATCCGGGTCGCGTGTTCCCTGGCAAGAAGATGACGGGTCATATGGGTGACGTCACTGTCACCACGCAAAACCTCGACGTGATTCGCATCGACGAAGCGCGTCAACTGCTCTTGATCAAGGGCGCTGTTCCGGGCTCCAAGGGTGGGTTCGTCACGGTGCGTCCGGCCATCAAGGCGCCAGCTTCCAAAGGAGCGAACTAATGCAGCTCGAACTCCTGAATGAACAAGGCCAGGCAGCTTCCAAGGTGGAAGTGCCAGAGACCGTGTTCGATCGTCAATACAACGAAGACCTGATCCATCAGATCGTCGTCGCCTACAAGGCGAATGCTCGCCAGGGTACGCGTGCCCAGAAGGATCGCGAGCAGGTTCGTCACTCGACCAAAAAGCCTTTCAAGCAAAAAGGCACCGGTAATGCGCGCGCTGGTATGACCTCTTCGCCGCTGTGGCGCGGGGGCGGTCGCATTTTCCCGAACCTGCCTGAAGAAAACTTCTCGCACAAGATCAACAAGAAGATGTATCGCGCCGGCATGGCTTCCATTCTGTCGCAGCTGGCCCGCGAAGGCCGCCTGGCGGTGGTGGAGTCCCTGAAGCTTGATACGCCCAAGACCAAGGTTTTGGCCGACAAGTTCAAGGCCATGAACCTGCAATCGGTGATGGTGATCGCCGATGAAGTCGATGAAAACCTGTACCTGGCATCGCGCAATCTGAAGAACGTGTTCGTGACCGAGCCGCGTTATGCAGACCCCGTGTCGCTGGTTCACTACAAGAAAGTGCTCGTCACCAAGGGCGCGATCGACAAACTCAAGGAGATGTTCGCATGAGCACGCTCAAGTTTGACGAAGGTCGTCTGATGCAGGTGTTGGTGGCTCCCATCGTGTCCGAAAAGGCCACTATGGTTGCCGAGAAGTCCAACGCTGTGACGTTCAAGGTGCTGCAGAACGCAACCAAGCCCGAGATCAAGGCTGCCGTGGAACTGATGTTCAAGGTGGAGGTCAAGGGCGTTTCTGTGGTGAACACCAAAGGCAAGACCAAGCGCTTTGGCAAGACCGTGGGCCGCCGCGACAACGTGCGCAAGGCCTATGTGCTGTTGAAGGAAGGTCAAGAGCTGAACCTGTCCGGGGAGGCTGCGTAAACCATGGCCGTTATCAAGATCAAACCCACTTCCCCGGGCCAGCGCGGCGCGGTGAAGATTTCGCGTGACCACCTGTACAAGGGTGAGGCGTTTGCTGCACTGCTGGAGCCCCAGTTCCAGAAGGCCGGCCGCAACAACAACGGTCACATCACCACCCGCCACAAGGGCGGTGGCCACAAGCACCACTACCGCGTGGTGGACTTCCGTCGCAATAAAGACGCCATCCCCGCCAAGGTGGAGCGCATCGAGTACGACCCTAACCGCACGGCCCACATCGCCCTGGTGTGCTATGCCGACGGTGAGCGTCGCTACATCATTGCTCCGCGCAACCTGGAAGTGGGCGCCACGATCGTCAGCGGCTCCGAAGCTCCGATCCGCGTGGGCAACACTCTGCCGATCCGCAACATTCCTGTGGGTTCGACCATCCACTGCATCGAGCTCAAGCCCGGTGCAGGTGCGCAGATCGCTCGCTCTGCTGGCACGTCGGCCACGCTGCTGGCCCGCGAAGGCGTGTACGCCCAGGTGCGTATGCGTTCTGGCGAAGTGCGCAAGATCCACATCGAGTGCCGCGCCACCATTGGTGAAGTTGCCAACGAAGAACACAGCCTGCGCCAGTTGGGCAAGGCCGGTGTGAAGCGTTGGATGGGTATCCGTCCCACGGTGCGTGGCGTTGCCATGAACCCGATCGACCACCCGCACGGTGGTGGTGAAGGCCGTACTGGCGAGGGCCGTCATGCTGTTGACCCATGGGGCAACCTGACGAAGGGCTACCGCACCCGTAACAACAAACGCACACAAGTCATGATTGTGTCGCGTCGTAAGAAGTAAGGGGTAGCAAATGACTCGTTCTCTCAAAAAGGGTCCGTTTGTTGACCATCACTTGCTGGCCAAGGTCGAAAAGGCTATCGCCACCAAGGACAAGAAGCCAGTCAAGACCTGGTCGCGCCGCTCCATGGTTCTGCCCGAGTTCATCGGTCTGACCATTGCCGTGCATAACGGCAAGCAGCACGTACCGGTGTATGTCACCGACCAGATGGTGGGCCACAAGCTGGGCGAGTTCGCCCTGACGCGCACCTTCAAGGGTCACCCGGCGGACAAAAAAGTCCAGAAGAAATAAGGAACGACCATGTCTGAAACACGTGCAGTCCTCCGGGGCGTCCGTCTGTCGGTCGACAAGGGTCGCCTGGTTGCTGATCTGATCCGCGGCAAAAAAGTGGATCAAGCCCTGAACATCCTGGCTTTCACGCAGAAAAAAGCTGCCGTGATCGTCAAGAAGGTTCTGGAATCCGCCATTGCCAATGCCGAGCACAACGACGGCGCCGACATCGACGAACTGAAGGTCAAGACCATCTTCGTCGAGCAGGGCACAACGCTCAAGCGCTTCACCGCGCGCGCCAAGGGCCGCGGCAACCGTATCAGCAAGCCTACGTGTCACATCTACGTGACCGTGGGTAACTAAGGCCAATAGGAACGAATATGGGACAGAAAATCCATCCTACCGGCTTTCGCCTATCGGTCAGCCGCAACTGGGCCAGCCGCTGGTACGCGAGCAATCGTGACTTCGCCGGCATGCTGGCCGAAGACATCAAGGTGCGCGAGTTCCTGAAGGCCAAGCTGAAGAACGCCGCCGTCTCGCGCATTCTGATCGAGCGCCCCGCCAAGAACGCCCGTATCACCATTTACTCGGCTCGTCCGGGCGTGGTGATCGGCAAGAAGGGCGAAGACATCGAGAACCTGAAGAAGGAACTCGCCACACGCCTGGGCGTGCCGGTTGCTGTGAACATCGAGGAAGTGCGCAAGCCTGAGATCGATGCCAAGCTGATCGCTGACAGCATCACCCAGCAGCTGGAAAAGCGCATCATGTTCCGCCGCGCCATGAAGCGCGCCATGCAGAACGCCATGCGTCTGGGTGCCCAGGGCATCAAGATCATGTCCGCTGGCCGCTTGAACGGTATCGAAATCGCACGTACCGAGTGGTACCGCGAAGGCCGTGTGCCGCTGCACACCCTGCGCGCCGACATCGACTACGGCACCTCGGAAGCCAAGACCACCTACGGTGTGATCGGCGTGAAGGTGTGGGTCTACAAGGGCGACACACTGGGTCGTAACGACCTGCCAGCCGCAGAAACGCCGCGCCCTGAAGAAGAGCGCCGCCCCCGCGGTCCCCGTCGTGATGGTCGTGGCGATGGCCGCCCTGGCGACCGCGCCGGTGCAGGCCGTGGTGGCCGCCGCCCGATGGGCACCAACACAGCCCCTGCCGACGGTAGCGACAAGCCCGCCGGCGCTGGTGGCGATTCCGTTAAGCGCGTCAAGAGCGCGCCCGCTGCCGCAGCGGCGGACGGTAAAGGAGAATAAATATGCTGCAACCTGCTCGCCGCAAGTTCCGTAAGGAACAAAAAGGCCGCAACACCGGCGTTGCCACACGTGGCAATTCGGTAGCTTTCGGTGACTTCGGCCTGAAGTGCACGGATCGTGGCCGTCTGACGGCCCGCCAGATCGAGGCCGCGCGCCGTGCGATCTCTCGCCACGTCAAGCGTGGTGGTCGTATCTGGATCCGCGTGTTTCCCGACAAGCCGATTTCCACCAAGCCCGCTGAAGTGCGTATGGGTAACGGCAAGGGCAACCCCGAGTACTACGTCGCCGAGATCCAACCCGGCAAGGTGGTGTTCGAGATCGTTGGCGTGCCTGAAGAGCTGGCCCGCGAAGCGTTCCGCCTGGCTGCTGCCAAGCTGCCGCTGCGCACCACCTTCGTCGCCCGTCAGATTGGCGCTTAAGGAGACATCAACATGACGAAAGCTGCTGAACTCCGCCAAAAAGACGTGGCCGGCCTGGAAGCCGAAATCAAGTCGCTGCAAAAGGCCCACTTCGGTCTGCGCATGCAAAAAGCCACGCAACAATTGGGCAACACTGCGACGATCAAGGCCACGCGCCGCGACATCGCCCGTGCCAAGACCATCCTTGCTGAAAAGCAAGCCGCTGACACCGTGAAGGCTTAAGGAGCGAACATGACGGAAGCTAAAAAATCCCTCAAGCGCACCTTGGTTGGCAAGGTGGTCAGCGACAAGCGCGCCAAGACCGTGACCGTGCTGGTCGAGCGCCGCGTGAAGCATCCCATTTACGACAAGATCATGATCAAGTCGAGCAAGTACCACGCCCACGACGAAAACGGCGAGTACAAGATGGGCGACACCATCGAGATCACGGAAAGCCGTCCGCTGTCCAAGACGAAGAACTGGGTGGCGACCCGTCTGGTGCAAAAGGCCGGACTGCTCTAAGTCTTCGCAGATCTCGGTCTGCAGGCCCTCTAAAAACGACCCACAATGTGGGTCGTTTTTGTTTTCGGGGCCTGCACGGGTGGGTTCCGCTGGCTCTTCAACGCTCAACCAAGGAGATTTTTATGATCCAAGTCGGCGATACGCTGCCCGCCATCACCCTGATGGAGTATTCGGAAGTCGAGGGCAATGGCTGCAGCATCGGCCCCAACCCGGTCGATGTGCAAAAGGCCGCGGCAGGCAAGACCATCGCACTGTTCGCGGTGCCTGGCGCCTTCACGCCCACCTGCTCGGCCAGGCATGTGCCTGGCTACGTCGAACACGCTGACGCCCTCAAGGCCGCTGGTGTCGATGAGATCTGGTGCCTGGCGGTGAACGATGCCTTCGTGATGGGCGCCTGGGCGCGTGACCAGAAGACGGACGGCAAGGTGCGCATGCTGGCGGACGGTGACGCCGCCTTTGCCAAGGCCACGGGCCTTACGCTGGATCTGAACGGCAAGGGTCTGGGTCTGCGCAGCAATCGCTACTCCATGCTGGTCAAGGACGGCAAGGTGGTGGCGCTGAACGTGGAAGGCCCCGGCAAGTTCGAGGTGAGCGACGCGGCCACGCTGCTGGCGCAGGCGAAGGCATAAAGCCACCGCGCATCCGTGCGCAAAACGCGTGCAGGCCGTCAGGCTGCACCTGACCGTATCGGTTCAAAGCGCACCAGATCACCAAAGACAGAACGCCGCCGCAGTCGCCAGGCTGGGGCGGCGTTTTGTATTTCGCTATGTAATTAGTAGCTGGGGGCGCTTGTTTTACGGGGGCTAGAGGCCAAACGGCTATAAAAGATTTGCCTTCAGATAATGTGAGCCCGGCACTGGGTTGTGGTAGTAGGGCGGAATCTCTTCGAAGCCCAGCTCTGCGTACAGCGCACGCGCAGACTCCATGCTGTCCAAGGTGTCAAGCAGCACGCAGTGGTAGTCCGCTAGCCGGGCATAGTCCAGCATCGCCTCGGCCAGCTGACGGCCCAGACCGAATCCGCGAAACGCCTTGCGCACGAAGAGGCGCTTCATCTCGCAGGCATTGGGATAGTCTGCGCAGTCCAGTGGCCGCAAGGCGCAACAGCCAGCGATGCTGCCTTCAACCTGGGCCAACAGCAGGTGTCCGCGCGGCGGCGCGTACTCGCCCGGCAGTGTGAGCAGCTCAGCGGCGAAGTTTTGAAACGACAGATCCACATCCAGGCTGTCAGCGTACTCCTGGAAGATCTCGCGCACTATGTCCATCTCGTGGGGCAGTGTGGGGATTAGCAGCGTAACGTCAGGAAGATGATCCACTGTGCAAACGGTCTGGCAAGACAAATACGGTATTCAGTGTAGCCGCGAGGGCTCACCGGACTGCTAAAAAGCCCCCAGTCTGGCTACCCACCAGGCCACCAGGCCGCACAGGGTCACCACCAGTGTTGCGAGAGTGCGGCTGGCCGCATCGTCGCGCGAAGCCGTTGCATGGGTCGAGCCCTCGGTCAGATGCTTGTCGCCGTACAGGATTGCGCGCACCAGCGGCTGCCGCCGCACGAGTACATAAAAGGTGATGGCCAGCAGGTGCAGCACCACCAGGCCGATCAGCAGGTACTGGCCCACGTCCTTGTGGAACCAGGTGGCCTGGCCCACCCATTCGCCGGAGACAAAGCGTGACAGCGATCCGGCAAATGCAATTTCGTCATCGCTCATCAGCCCACTGACCAGCTGGGCTACCAGTGCCGCCAGCATGCCCAGCACCGACAGCGCGCCCAGCGGCGAATGCCCCAGTCGCTGCGCATCAGCAACTTGCTGAGGGTCCTCGTACTCTTTGCCGGTCAGGTGGCGCGCCAAACGCGCGGGAGTGGGCACAAAGTTGGCAAAGCGCGACCAGTGCCCGCCGATCAGCCCCCACACCAACCGGAACAGCAGCAGCGTCAGCATCACGTAGCCCAGACGTAGGTGCCATTGCATGGCGTTACCGCCCAGCTTGGCGGTGACCACCAGGGCGACGGTGGTGGCGGCAAGACTCCAATGAAAAAGGCGAGTAGGCAAATCCCATACGCGTACGGTGTGCGACATGGCTGGCAGGTGAAACAAAAAAAGACGCAGCTATTGTGCACACGAGCAGCAGCGGCCGGCAAACAGGGCGCTGCGCCGCAAGACGCGACCCACGGCCGTCCATGGACGCCGGGCTCAGGCCTGCGGGCGTGTTTACGATCTGAAGGCGGGATTTCCGAGCGAAGAACCGGTGCATGCGGGCGCTGTGTCACAAAGGCGGGCCATACTGCGCGCCGGCGAGCGTACTCAACTGTCGCCGCTTCGACCTCTTTTTTACGACAAGGTGCATTTCATGTCACTCAAAACCATTGCTCTTGCCGCAGCTGCTGCTGCAGTCACGCTGGTGTCGTTGCCTGCTGCTGCCCAGTTTGCCAAGTCTGAAGACGCCATCAAGTACCGCCAAGGCTCGCTGTTCGTGATCGGCCAGCATTTCGGGCGCATCGGCGCCATGGTCAACGGCAAAGCGCCTTTCGACGCCAAGGTCGCGCAAGAAAACGCTGACCTGGTCGCCTCGCTGGCCGCGCTGCCCTGGACCGCCTTCGGCCCGGGCACCGACAAGGGCGCTGCACATAAGGCCAAGCCAGAAGCCTGGACCGAGCAGGCCAAGTTCAACGAGCATGCCGACAAGTTCAAGGCCGAGGCCGTCAAGCTGGCCGCCGCCGCCAAGACCGGCAATCTGGACAACCTGAAAGCTGCCTTCGGCCCCGCAGCCAGCTCCTGCAAGGCTTGCCACGACGCGTACCGCTCGCGCTGATCTGCTATTTTTTCGATAGCTGTTTACGCTTGACTCATAAGTGCCAAAGGCCGATTTCGATCAAGAAATCGGCCTTTGCCATTGATGCGGCAACGGTGATGGGTGTCAGGCCTGTGCCAGAAGGCGCTCGATGAGCTTGTGCAGCTCGGCAAAGTCGGGCGCGCCCACGAAGCTTTTCACGATTTCGCCGCGCTTGTTGACGATGAAGGTGGTAGGCGTCAGCTTCACGTCGCCCCAGGCCTTGGCCACCGTACCGGTGTTGTCGATGGCCACCTTGAACGGCAGCTTGCGCGTCTCGCTGAAGTTGACGACGTAGCTCGGCGGGTCGTAGCTCATGGCCACGGCCAGCGTCTCGAAGCCCCGGCCCTTGTACTTGTCATAAGTGGCGACGATCTCGGGCATCTCCGCCACGCAGGTGGTGCAGCTGGTGGCCCAGAAGTTCACCAGTGTCACCTTGCCCTTGAGGTCGGCGGTGGTCTGCTGCGAGCCGTCCAGCAGGACAAAGGTGGACTGCGGAGCCGCCTGCGTACCCGTGTCCAGCACCCATAAGGCCGCTGCGGCGGCACATGCCGCCACCGCGCCTGCCGCCAGCCATTTCCTGATCTGCATGTCGTGTGTTCCTGTGCTTTGTCGTGATCTTCAGTGGCGCACGCGGCCTTTGTGACTTTTTCGGCCCGCCTGCGCGCCGCCTGCTCGCGGACGCAGGGCATTGTGCCGCACGGGGCGATGACCAAGAGCCCTGCATTGCCTTGTGATTGCGTGGCGCGCAAGAAGTTCGGCAGTGCCATCGCGCCACTGAACCGGGCAGTGCCGCGCAGGTCTGCAGGCACGGTGATAATGCCGGTCACACCACGGCCATGAACACACGTCTTTTCATCATCGCCCACGCCCCCCTGGCGCACGCAATGCGCGCAGGCGCGCTGCACGTGTTTCCCGATTGCGCCGACGATGTGCTGGCCCTGGACGTGCCCCCCGACGAGCCGCCCGAGCAAACGCTGGCTGGCGCGCGCGCGCTGCTGGCCGCGCACAGTGATGCGCCCGTGCTGGTGCTGTGCGACGTGTTCGGTGCCACGCCTTGCAATGTGGCCCAGCGGCTGGTAGACGACGTGCGCTCGCGCCTCGTCGCGGGTCTGAACCTGCCCATGGTGCTGCGTGCCCTGACCTACCGCGCAGAGCCGCTGGATGCGCTGGCTGCGCGTGCCATCGTCGGGGGAGCGCAGGGCGTCATGCAGGTGGCGGCCGCCATGCCAGCCCCGGAACCGACAAGCCTTCGATGATCAAGAAAACCGTACGCATCAGTAACAAGCTGGGCCTGCATGCCCGTGCCTCCGCCAAGCTGACCAAGCTGGCGGGCAGTTTCCCGTGTGATGTATGGATGAGCCGGGGCGATCGCCGTATCAATGCCAAAAGCATCATGGGCGTGATGATGCTGGCCGCGGGGCTGGGCTCGGAGGTCGAGGTGGAAACCGACGGAGCGCAGGAGCAAGAGGCGATGGATGCGCTTGTGGCGCTCATCGATGGCAAGTTTGGCGAGGGCGAGTAAAGGGCGGGTGGGATCGATATGACTTTCTCCATCCACGGCCTCGCCGTCGCGCGCGGTATTGCCATCGGGCGGGCGGTGCTGGCGACGTCCAGCCGCGTGGAGGTGGTGCACTACTTCATTCAGCCCGAACAGGTTAATTCCGAGATTCTGCGCGCGCGTCACGCCCGCAATGCCGTGATCGAAGAGCTGCAGCGCCTGCAGGCCGAGATGCCGCACGATGCCCCACACGAACTGGCGGCGCTGCTGGACGTGCACCTGATGCTGCTGCAAGACGAGATGCTGGTGAACGGCGTCAAGCACTGGATCACCGACCGCCTGTACAACGCCGAATGGGCGCTGACCACGCAGCTGGAGATCATCAGCCGCCAGTTCGACGAGATGGAGGACGAATACCTGCGCGAGCGCAAGGCCGACCTGGAGCAGGTGGTGGAGCGCATCCTGCGCCACATGAAGGGCGTGGCCAGCCCTGTGGCCCCGCCACCCAGCAGCCCGCGCCGCCAGGCCGAGGCGGGCGCAGAGGCCGAATTCTTGCTGGGCGGCGCGGCCGATGCGCCGCTGGTGCTGGTGGCGCACGACCTGTCGCCGGCCGACATGCTGCAGTTCAAGCAAAGCGTGTTTGCCGGTTTCGTCACTGACGTGGGCGGCAAGACCAGCCACACGGCCATCGTCGCGCGCAGCATGGACATTCCGGCCGTGGTGGGCGCGCGCGGCGCCAGCCAGCTGGTGCGGCAGGACGACTGGGTCATCATCGACGGCGACGCCGGCGTGGTGATCGTTGACCCGTCGCCCATCATCCTGGCCGAGTACGCTTTTCGCCAGCGCCAGATCACGCTGGAGCGCGAGCGCCTCATGCGGCTGCGCCACACGCCGGCTGTCACGCTGGACGCACAGGCCATTGAGCTGCTGGCCAACATCGAGCAGCCCGCAGACGCCGCCGCCGCACTGCGTGCCGGTGCGGTGGGCGTAGGCCTGTTTCGCAGCGAGTTCCTGTTCATGGGCCGCAGCGGCCGCCTGCCCGATGAGGATGAGCAGTACAGCGCCTATCGTCAGGCCATCGAGGGCATGCAGGGCCTGCCGGTGACCATACGCACCGTGGACGTGGGCGCCGACAAGCCCCTGGACAAGGGCCATAAGGATCACTCGCTCAACCCTGCGCTGGGACTGCGCGCCATCCGCTGGAGCCTGGCCGACCCGGCCATGTTCCGTACCCAGTTGCGCGCGGTGCTGCGCGCGGCGGCGCATGGGCCGGTGCGGCTGTTGTTTCCAATGCTGGCGCATGTCGGTGAGATTCGCCAGACACTGGCCCAGGTGGACTTGGCGCGCTCCGAGCTGGATGCGCGTGGCGCCAGCTACGGCCCGGTGCAGCTGGGCGCCATGATCGAGGTGCCCGCAGCGGCGCTCATCGTGCGCCAGTTCCTGCGTTACTTTGATTTTTTGTCGATCGGCACCAATGATCTGATCCAGTACGCGCTGGCCATCGACCGCGCCGACGAAGCCGTCGCCCATCTGTACGACCCGCTGCATCCGGCAGTCCTGCGGCTGGTGGCCGACGTGATCGACGAAGGCGCGCGCCAGGGCAAGAGCGTGAGCGTCTGCGGCGAGATGGCCGGCGACGCCGACATGACCCGTCTGCTGCTGGGCTTGGGGTTGCGCAGCTTTTCAATGCAGCCGTCACAAATCCCGGCGGTCAAGCAGGAAATTTTGCGCGCCGACGCCCGCAAGCTTGCGGGCTGGGCGCAGCAGGTGCTGGATCAGGACGAACCTGCCGCCCTGCTGACGGCGCCTTGAGTTGCTATCTAATCAATAGCTGCAGGCGCTTGATTTCAAAGCGCTGAGAGCTTTTTGGGCTTGTGTTGCGTAGCTATCGCGCACATCACACGCCCGCGGCGTGCGCCTGCTGGTCAGCGTGGTAGCTGCTGCGCACCATGGCGCCCACGGCGGCGTGGCTGAAGCCCATGTCGTAGGCTGCTTTTTCGAACATCTTGAAGGTGTCGGGATGCACGTAGCGGCGCACCGGCAGATGGCTGTTGGTGGGCGCAAGGTATTGGCCGATGGTCAGCATGTCGATGCCGTGCGCACGCATGTCGCGCATCACCTGCAAAATCTCGTTGTCCGTCTCGCCCAGGCCCAGCATCAGGCCGCTCTTGGTGGGCACGTCGGGATGCAGCTGCTTGAACTTTTGCAGCAGGTTGAGGCTGAACTGGTAGTCCGAGCCGGGGCGCGCCTCCTTGTAGAGGCGCGGCACGGTCTCCAGGTTGTGGTTCATCACGTCGGGTGGCGCGGCCTTGAGGATCTCCAGCGCGCGGTCGTCGCGACCGCGGAAATCGGGCGTGAGAATCTCGATCTGCGTGTCGGGCGCCAGCTCACGGATGCGCTGGATGCATTCGACAAAGTGGCCGCTGCCGCCATCGCGCAGGTCGTCGCGGTCCACGCTGGTGATGACAACGTATTTCAGCTGGAGTGCGGCAATGGTTTTGGCCAGGTTCAGCGGTTCGTCCTTGTCCAGCGGGTCGGGCCTGCCATGGCCCACGTCGCAAAACGGACAGCGGCGCGTGCACTTGTCGCCCATGATCATGAAGGTGGCCGTGCCTTTGCCAAAGCATTCGCCGATGTTGGGGCAGCTTGCCTCCTCGCACACGGTATGCAGCTTGTGCTCGCGCAGGATGTTCTTGATTTCGTAGAAGCGCGTGGTCGGGCTGCCCGCCTTCACGCGGATCCAGTCAGGCTTTTTGAGGACTTCGCCCTGCTCCACCTTGATGGGAATGCGCGACAGCTTGGCCGCAGCCTTCTGTTTGGCGAGTGGGTTGTAGGCTTCGGTGGGTTGCGCTTCGCGCACGACTTCTGGAGTGCTCATGGCTGTATGGGAGGGTGCGGGTCAGGGCGCAAGGCGGCGTGACAGCTGTTGGCCCAGCACGGCCGCGGCGTCGTCCCAGGGGATGTGAACGCCGATTGTAGAAAGATCGACCGTCTGCAAACCTGCGTAACCGCAAGGGTTGATGCGGGAGAAGGGCTCCAGATCCATGCTCACGTTCAGTGCCACGCCGTGGTAAGTGCAGTGGCGCGTCACTTTGATGCCCAGTGCAGCAATCTTTCCGAGCCCGGTGAAGTCGGGCTGGGGTGGGGCGTCTTCTGCGCCGCGGCGTTGTGGGCGCTGCGCCAGCATGCCGTGGCCGGAGGGGTCGTCCAGGCGCACATAGATGCCGGGCGCGCCGGCCACGCGGTGGCCTGTCAAGCCGAAATGCGCAAGCGTGCGGATGACTGCCTCTTCGATGCGATACACGTATTCCTTGACGTAGTAGCCCGCGCGGCGCAGGTCGATAAGCGGGTAGGCCACCACTTGACCCGGGCCGTGGTGCGTCACCTGCCCACCGCGGTTGGTGGCAACGACGGGGATGTCGCCAGGTGCAAGAATGTGAGCACTCTTGCCTGCCAGGCCCTGTGTATAGACCGCTGGGTGCTCACAAATCCATAGCTCGTCGGGCGTGTCGCAGGTGCGTTCCTGGGTGAAGCGCTGCATTGCGTCCACCGTCGCCAAATAGTCCACGCGGCCTAGCATGCGTGGCTCAATCCCCTGTTTCGTCAAAGCACCACCTTGACCATGGGATGGGAGGTCAGCGCGCGGTAAAGGTCGTCAAGCTGCTGCTGGCTGGTGGCGGTGATCGTGATGGTCACACCCAGGTAGTTGCCCGCTCGGCTGTCGCGCAATTCGATGGTGGAGGCGTCAAAATCAGGATCAAAGCGGTGCGCAAGCTCGGTCACCGCATGCACGAAGCCGTTGACGTTGGCGCCCATCACCTTGATCGGAAAGCGCGACGGAAACTCGATCAGTGAGTCTTTGCGGGAGGTGACAGGGGTGGGGTCGGTGGGCAGCGTCATGTGGCTCTTTAATGGGGTGGATCCGGCGGGATGGGCCGCGGGTTCCTGGCGGCCGGGCAATGTTACATCCGGCCGTTTGTCACTTTCGGCGTAGACCAGAAGGCAAAGCTGCACGACAATGCGCGTCTGCGTGCAGCCACAAAAGTTGAGCTTACGCCCCCCCGGTGCAACAACCAATCGCAACGGCTTGTAGATTGCGGGGGGTTTTTACCTATAATCAAAAGCTTTGTGACAGTTTGATCAGAGATGCAGGCGTCTTCCAACGATAGAAAAAACGTTTGCGAACCTGAAACTGAGGGTGAGGATTCCAGCTTCAAGCCCATGACCGAGCAAGAGGCGCAAGAGTGGCGAAATCGCCATCCCGCGTTGCCGGTTTGGCGAGTGGTGTGGGGTCAGGCGCTGGCGGGACTGGCGGCGGCCGGGCTGGCTGGTCTGCTGACGGGCAGTGTGCAGGTGGCCTTGTCTGCCGGTTACGGTGCTTTGTCTGTGGTTGTGCCGGCTGCGCTGTTTGCGCGAGGTGTGTTGCGCAGGCAGTCCACTGCGGGCGCTGCGATGGTGAGCTTGTTCGGTTGGGAGTTGGTCAAAATTGTGATGACTGTCGTCATGTTGGCGGCGGCGCCCCGGTTGATTGCGGGGCTGAGCTGGCTGGCGCTGCTGGCTGGTATGGTGGTAGCGATGAAAACGTACTGGGTTGCGCTTTTGGTGCGTCCCAGTGTTCGAAAAACCGATTGATATACAGAAGAGTAGTCCGATGGCCGCAGAAGCGCACGCCCCGACCGCAAGTGAATATATCGTTCACCATTTGCAGCATTTGCAGAACATTCCCCAGACTGCGATCGTTGATTTTTCTGTGGTGAATATCGACTCGGTGGTGATAAGCCTGGTGGTCGGTTTTTTGGGGTTGTTTGTGTTGTGGCTGGCGGCGCGTAAAGCCACCTCTGGCGTCCCGGGCCGTTTTCAGGCTGCTGTGGAAATGCTGGTGGAAATGGTGGACTCCCATGCCAAGGCAAATATTAGAAATGCCAACAGTCGCAAGTTCATTGCGCCCATGGCGCTGACTGTATTTGTATGGATCTTCCTGCTCAATGCCATGGACTTGCTGCCCGTGGATTTCCTGCCGGTCATCTGGGAAAAGATCTACGTCGCCGCGGGCGGTGACCCTCATCATGCATACCTGCGCGTCGTGCCTACGGCTGATTTGAGCACAACTCTGGGTCTGGCGATCTCGGTTCTTTTGCTAAGCTTTTACTACAGCATCAAGATAAAGGGCGCAGGCGGTTGGTGGCATGAGCTCGTCAGCGCGCCATTCGGCACCAGCAAGAACCCTCTTTTTGCCGTGATCTTGGGTCTGGTCAACATGGCCATGCAGATCATCGAATACGTAGCCAAGGCGGTTTCGCACGGCATGCGGTTGTTTGGCAATATGTACGCTGGAGAGCTGGTGTTCCTGCTGATCGCCCTGATGGGGGGTGCTGCTGCGATGTCGCTTCCTGGTGTGTTGCTCCCGTTGGGGCATGTCATTGCGGGTACGCTGTGGGCAATTTTCCATATTCTGGTGATTACCCTGCAGGCGTTCATTTTCATGATGCTGGCGCTGATTTATCTCGGTCAGGCGCATGAGGCCCATTGATCTTTTGCTTTTCTTTTGTTCCTTTCTCTTCAACCTTTCTTTTTCACTCAGGAGTTATCATGGAAAACATTCTCGGCTTCGTCGCTCTGGCTTGCGGTCTGATTGTGAGCCTCGGTGCTATCGGCGCGTCGATCGGCATCGCTTTGATGGGCGGCAAATTCCTGGAATCGTCTGCTCGCCAACCTGAGTTGATCAATGAGTTGCAAACCAAGATGTTCATCTTGGCTGGTCTGATTGACGCCGCCTTCCTGATCGGTGTCGCTATTGCCCTGCTGTTTGCCTTCGCAAACCCCTTCGCAGCTACGTTCCTGGCCAGCGTTCCTAAGTAAATCCCGTCAACGCCATCCAAGAAAGGTGTTGCCGTGAGTATCAATGCGACCCTGTTCTTTCAGATCATCGTCTTTTTTGTGTTGGTGTGGTTCACGATGAAATTCGTGTGGCCGCCGATCACCAAGGCGCTGGATGAACGAGCACAGAAAATCGCCGATGGTCTCTCTGCTGCCGAGCGCGCCAAGACCGAACTCGCCGCTGCCGACCAGCGAGTGAAGCAGGAATTGGCTGCCGCCAGCAACGAAACCGCGACACGTCTGGCCGACGCCGAGCGTCGCGCCCAGGCCATCATCGAAGAAGCCAAGGCGCGCGCTGCCAGCGAAGGCGACAAGATCGTCGCTGCTGCCCGTGCTGAAGCAGAGCAGCAAACGATCCGTGCCCGTGAGGCCTTGCGCGAGCAGGTGGCGGCTCTGGCTGTCAAGGGTGCCGAGCAGATTCTCCGCAAGGAAGTCAATGCCGGTGTTCATGCCGATCTGCTGAATCGTCTGAAGACTGAGCTGTAAGGAGCATTCAATGGCAGAAATCGCCACCATTGCCCGCCCTTACGCCGAAGCGCTGTTCAAGGTCTGTACCCGTGAGGCGGGTGCGGGTTCGAATGCCGCGACAGTCTGGGTGGACGAGTTGGCGGCGATTGCCGCCAGTTCCCAATTGCGCCAGCTGGCGGATAGCCCCAAGGTGACGGACGATCAGTTGTTCGATGTCATCGTGGGCGTCATGCGCTCGCAACTGCCTGAGCAGGGCAGGAACTTCCTGCGTACCGTCATAGAAAACAGGCGCGTGCAGGCGTTGCCTGAAATAGCGGTGCAGTTCAGGGCCCTCGTCAATCGCAGCCAGGGCACCTCGGATGCCGTGGTGTACAGCGCCTTCCCGCTCGACGCGGGCACTCTGGCTGATGTGGGTGCCACGCTGGAAAAACGCTTCGGTCGCAAGCTCAATCTCTCCGTGCAGTTGGATGAGGCGCTGATCGGTGGCGTGCGCGTGGAGGTGGGTGATGAGGTGCTCGACACTTCCGTTAAAGCCCGTCTGGAACAAATGAAAGCTGCCCTCACAGCCTGATGGCTTGAGGTTCCGGCTATACCCCAAGAAAGAAGGAAAGAGTCATGCAACTCAATCCCGCAGAAATTTCTGAGCTGATCAAGAGCCGCATCGAAGGTCTCGCTGCCAGTGCCGATATCCGCAACCAGGGCACCGTGGTGTCCGTGACCGACGGTATCGTGCGCGTTCATGGCGTATCGGAGGTGATGCAGGGCGAAATGCTCGAATTCCCCGCCACGAAGGATGGTCAGCCCACTTTTGGTTTGGCGCTGAACCTTGAGCGTGATTCCGTTGGCGCCGTGATTCTGGGCGAGTACGAGCACATCTCCGAGGGCGACACCGTCAAGTGCACGGGCCGCATCCTGGAAGTGCCCGTGGGCCCCGAGCTGATTGGCCGTGTCGTGAATGCCCTGGGTCAACCGATTGACGGCAAGGGTCCGATCAATGCCAAGATGACCGACGTGATCGAAAAGGTTGCACCTGGTGTGATCGCACGTCAGTCCGTGGATCAGCCGCTGCAGACCGGTCTGAAGTCGATCGACTCCATGGTGCCTATCGGTCGCGGCCAGCGCGAGTTGATCATCGGCGACCGCCAGACTGGCAAGACGGCGGTGGCGATCGACGCCATCATCAACCAGAAGGGCCAGGGCGTGACATGTGTGTATGTCGCCATCGGCCAGAAGGCTTCGTCCATCAAGAACGTCGTGCGCGCCCTGGAAAAAGCCGGCGCCATGGACTACACCATTGTCGTGGCCGCTGCTGCCTCCGAGTCCGCTGCCATGCAGTATGTGTCGGCCTACTCCGGCTGCACGATGGGCGAATACTTCCGCGACCGCGGTCAGGACGCACTGATCGTTTATGACGATCTGTCCAAGCAGGCGGTTGCCTACCGCCAGGTGTCGCTGCTGCTGCGTCGTCCCCCGGGCCGTGAAGCCTTCCCTGGCGATGTGTTCTATCTCCACAGCCGTCTGCTCGAGCGCGCAGCCCGCGTGAATGCCGACTACGTCGAAGCCTTCACTAAGGGCGAGGTCAAGGGTAAGACCGGATCGCTGACGGCACTGCCCGTGATCGAAACGCAGGCCGGCGACGTGTCCGCCTTCGTTCCCACCAACGTGATCTCGATCACCGACGGCCAGATCTTCCTGGAGACCAACCTGTTCAACGCCGGTATCCGTCCTGCCATCAACGCCGGTATCTCGGTGTCGCGTGTGGGTGGTGCAGCGCAGACCAAGCTGATCAAGGGCCTGTCCGGCGGTATCCGTACCGACCTGGCGCAGTACCGTGAACTGGCGGCCTTTGCGCAGTTTGCCTCCGACCTCGATGAAGCCACCCGCAAGCAGCTGGATCGCGGTGCCCGAGTGACGGAGCTGCTCAAGCAGTCGCAGTACAGCCCCCTGCCCATCAGCCTGATGGGGGCCACCCTGTTTGCAGTGAACAAGGGCTTCCTGGACGATGTGGAAGTCAAGAAGGTGTTGTCGTTCGAGTCTGGTCTGCACCAATACCTCAAGACAAGCCATGCAGCGCTGCTGGCCCGTCTGGAGCAAAACCGTGCATTCGACAAAGAAGGCAAGGACGAAGCCGAGCTGACGCAAGCCATCACGACGTTCAAGAAGTCGTTCGTTTAAACCGGACGAGGAACCATCATGGCAGCAGGCAAGGAAATACGCGGCAAGATCAAATCGGTGGAAAACACCAAGAAGATCACCAAAGCCATGGAGATGGTGGCCGCGTCCAAGATGCGCAAGGCCCAAGATCGCATGCGCGCCGCCCGTCCCTATGCCGAGAAGGTCCGCAACATTGCGGCACACCTCGGCGAGGCAAACCCGGAATATGTTCACCCTTTCATGAGTGTGAACGAGTCCAAGATGGCCGGCATGATCGTTGTGACCACCGACAAGGGCCTGTGTGGCGGCATGAACACCAACGTGCTGCGCGCGGTGACCAACAAGCTGCGGGATCTGCAGGCCGAAGGTGTCCAGGCGCAGGCCGTTGCCATCGGCAACAAGGGTCTTGGGTTTCTCAACCGTGTGGGAGCCAAGGTTGTCGCGCATGCCGTGGGGCTGGGCGACACGCCCCACCTTGAAAAACTCATTGGCCCGGTCAAGGTGCTGTTGGACGCATATGCCGAAGGCAAGATCAACGCGGTGTATCTTTGCTACACCAAGTTCATCAACACCATGAAGCAAGAGTCGGTGGTGGAGCAGTTGCTGCCCCTGTCCTCCGAAAAGATGCAGGCCGAGAAGACCGGGTACGGCTGGGAATACATCTATGAGCCCGATGCGCAAAGCGTAATTGACGAACTGCTGGTGCGTTATGTCGAGTCGCTGATCTACATGGCAGTGGCGGAAAACATGGCGTCCGAGCAGTCGGCGCGCATGGTGGCCATGAAGGCCGCAACGGACAACGCCGGTAGCGTCATCAGCGAGCTCAAGCTGGTCTACAACAAGACTCGCCAGGCCGCGATTACGACAGAGCTTTCGGAAATCGTCGCAGGTGCCGCGGCCGTTTAAGGCCGCCTCCGGGACTCGGTTTAAATTTTTGGAGCAAATCAAATGGCTCAAGTGCAAGGCAAGATTGTTCAATGTATCGGCGCCGTGGTGGACGTGGAGTTCCCGCGCGACCAGATGCCCAAGGTGTATGACGCCCTGAAGCTCGAAGGCTCTGCCCTGACGCTGGAAGTGCAGCAGTTGCTGGGCGATGGCGTGGTGCGCACCATTGCGCTGGGTTCGTCCGACGGTCTCAAGCGAGGTCTGATGGTTGTCAACACCGGCAATCCCATCACGGTCGCTGTCGGCAAGGCCACCTTGGGCCGCATCATGGACGTGCTGGGCAACCCCATCGACGAGCGCGGTCCCGTGGACCAATCCCTCACGGCTCCCATCCACCGCAAGGCGCCCGCTTATGACGAGCTGAGCCCTTCCCAGGAACTGCTGGAAACCGGCATCAAGGTGATCGACCTGGTCTGCCCGTTCGCCAAGGGCGGCAAGGTGGGTCTGTTTGGTGGCGCCGGCGTCGGCAAGACCGTGAACATGATGGAACTCATCAACAACATCGCCAAGGCGCACAGCGGTCTGTCCGTGTTCGCAGGCGTGGGTGAGCGTACCCGCGAGGGCAATGACTTCTATCACGAGATGGCCGATTCCGGCGTGGTGAATCTGGAGAACCTGGGCGAGTCCAAGGTCGCCATGGTGTACGGCCAGATGAACGAGCCGCCGGGCAACCGTCTGCGCGTGGCGCTGACCGGCCTGACCATCGCCGAGTCGTTCCGCGACGAGGGCCGTGACGTGCTGTTCTTCGTGGACAACATCTATCGCTACACCCTGGCCGGTACGGAAGTGTCCGCGTTGCTGGGCCGTATGCCTTCTGCCGTGGGCTATCAGCCGACACTGGCCGAAGAAATGGGCCGTCTGCAAGAGCGTATTACCTCCACCAAGGTCGGCTCGATCACCTCGATCCAGGCCGTGTACGTGCCTGCCGACGACTTGACCGACCCTTCGCCCGCAACGACCTTTGCCCACTTGGACTCCACGGTGGTGCTCTCGCGTGACATCGCCGCTCTGGGTATCTACCCTGCGGTCGATCCGCTGGACTCCACCAGCCGCCAGCTGGATCCGCAGGTCGTGGGTGAAGAGCACTACCAGGTGGCCCGCCAAGTGCAGGGTACGCTGCAGCGCTACAAGGAACTGCGCGACATCATCGCGATTCTGGGCATGGACGAACTGGCCCCCGAAGACAAGCTGGTCGTGGCGCGTGCGCGCAAGATCCAGCGCTTCCTGTCGCAACCTTTCCACGTCGCCGAAGTGTTCACTGGCTCGCCTGGCAAGTACGTGCCGCTGGCCGAGACCATCCGTGGCTTCAAGATGATTGCCGCTGGCGAGTGCGACCACTTGCCCGAGCAGGCCTTCTACATGGTGGGCACGATCGACGAAGCCTTCGAAAAGGCGAAGAAGGTAGCCTGATAGCACGACGGGCGGCGGCCCCGATGCTGCCGCTCGCCAGTGCCACAGGCTTGCCATTTCCTTTTTCTAGGAGCAAAGATGAACACCATCCACGTTGATGTGGTCAGTGCCGAAGAGTCCATCTTCTCCGGCGAAGCGCGCTTTGTCGCGCTGCCCGGCGAAGCTGGCGAACTGGGCATCTACCCGCGCCACACGCCGCTCATCACCCGCATCAAGCCCGGCTCGGTGCGCATTGAATTGCCTGATGGCGCCGAAGAATTCGTTTTCGTGGCTGGAGGCATTCTGGAAGTGCAGCCCAATTGCGTGACCGTGCTGTCCGATACAGCCATCCGTGGGCGCGATCTGGACGATCAGAAAGCCCATGAAGCCAGGGCAGCCGCCGAAGAAGCCCTCAAAAACGCTCAGAGCGACATTGACCTGGCGCGCGCGCAGTCTGAACTTGCCATCATGGCGGCGCAGATCGCAGCACTGCGCAAGTTTCGCGAAAAGCGCTGAGCGGCGTCAGCGCAAGCCACAGGAAAGGACGCTTTGTGCGTCCTTTTTTTGCGCCGACAGGACGCGCAGATGTGCACTGCATCTCCGTTGTGTTCGCGGGTATGACGCTCGACGAGCGCAGCTGCAGCAACGACGGCATACCCGGGATCAGTAGCCGATCACAGGTGCGTCGGGTAATTCATTGCTGGCTGCGCCAGGTTTGTGAGACGGGTCACGGGGGAAATGAGCCACCAGCAGCGCCGACACCTCGGCCAGGGCTTGCGTCAGGCCATCTTCGTAGCGTGCAGCGCGAAAGGCCTCGCCCATGCGGGTCAGCAGGGCGCTCCAGACCTGCTGCGGCACATGCTGCGCCAGCCCGCGATCGGCCACGATCTCGATGGCGTGGTCGGCCAGTAGCAGGTAGATCAGCACACCGTTGTTGCGCTCGGTGTCCCACACCCGCAGTTTGCCAAACTGGGTGACGGCGCGCTCGCGTGCGCTGGCGTCGCGCCACAGGTAGGACAGTGGCAGGCCGCCTTCCACGCAGATGCGGATCTGCCCCGTATGCCGGCGCTCGCTGGCGGCCACGCGCTGGCCCAACCGTTCCCGCATGTCAGGCGGCAGTGTCTGGCGCAGGCTCCCGTCGGCCCAGCGGTGGCGCAGAATGCGCCACAGGCGACGCGCCAGGGTCTGCGTTGAGCGTGGGGTGGTGAAAGGGGAAGCTGTGGTCATGGTGATTGCGTAAGCGTTGTTGTGACTACCAGTCGCCCGATGCGCCGCCGCCGCCAAAGTCTCCGCCGCCGCCGGAGCCGAACCCACCGCCACCCCAGCCACCGCTACCGCCACCGCCACCGCCACCGCCGTGCCAGATCACGGGGATGCCGCGCCCGGCAAAAATCCAGGTGTAGAAGAGCGCCAGCAGCCCCACGCCTCCCGCTAGAAACAGGCTGGACGTGATGATGAAGGCCAGCAGCCCGGCGCCGGTACCCGTGACAATGCCGCCCAGGCTCGGGCCTAACAGCCGGCGCGCCACGGGCCCCGCAACCACAACGCCAAAAAACAGGAAGGCCGCCAGGTCGGTCCAGTCAAAGCCTGCGGGCGCGCCACGGCCCAACCCAGATCCTTGCCAGTCTCCCGACGGGCCGGCCTGCGGCGCGGGCAGCGCTTCGCCGCCGATGCGTGCGCTGATCTGTTGCACCGCGGATTCCAGCCCACCAGCAAAGTCGCCCTCGCGAAAGCGCGGCTTCATGGCGCCGTCGATGATTCGGGCTGCGGCAATATCGGGAATCGCACCCTCCAGCGCCTTGGCGACCTCGATGCGCATGCGCCGGTCGTCCTTGGCTACGACGATCAGCACGCCGTCGCCAACGTCCCTGCGCCCGATCTTCCAGGTGTCGCCCACCCGGTTGGCAAAGGAGGAGATATCCTCCGGCGCGGTGGTCGGCACCATCAACACCACGACCTGCGAGCCGTGCTGCTGCTCGACGGCGGCCAGGCTTGCCTCCAGCATCTGGCGCTGGCTTTCGCTCAGCGTACCGGTCTGGTCGATCACGCGGGCCTGCAACGCGGGCACTGCGCGCAGCGGCTGACCGCTGGCGGCTGGAGCGCCTGAAGCCATGAAAAACATGGCGAGCAGCGCCCGCAGGAAAAGCGCTAGAGGCATATCTGCGTGATGCCCCGGCCTTACTGACGGCCCGCTGGTGCCGGGCTGGAGAAATCGACCCGGGGCGGTGTGCTGATCTCGGCTTCGTTTTGCACCGTCAGGCTGGGTTTGGGGGCGTAGCTGAACACCATGGCCGTGAGGTTGGTGGGAAAGCTGCGCGCCAGCACGTTGTACTCCTGCACGGTCTGGATGTAACGATTGCGCGCCACGGTGATGCGGTTCTCGGTGCCTTCCAATGTCACCCGCAGGTCGCGAAAGGCCTGATTGGCCTGCAATTGCGGGTAGCGCTCGGCAACCACCATCAGGCGCGACAACGCGCTGGACAGCTCGCCCTGGGCCTGTTGAAATTTGCTGAACGATTCGGGGTTGTTGAGCGTCTCGGGCGTGACCTGAATGGAGGTGGCTTTGGTGCGCGCCTCGATCACCCGGGTTAGCGTGTCCTGCTCAAAGGCAGCCTCGCCCTTGACCGTCGCGACGATGTTGGGCACAAGATCGGCACGGCGTTGGTATTGGTTGAGCACTTCGCTCCAGGCGGCCTTGGACTGCTCGTCCAGGCGTTGAAAATCGTTGTAGCCGCAGCCCGAGAGGGCCAGTGCAGCGGCAAGGGTGGCGACGAGTTTCTTCATGGGGCTGAACCTTTGCAACGGGATGGACAGTTGGCGGCGCTGGAAACCGCGTGGTGCAGGCATTGTGCATGGATTGGCAAGGCCCGTGACAAGCCGCCGCACGGCGCCGAAAATGCAGCCTTCACAGCAAGCACGGCCCAACGCCATGACCCGATCTTTTCAGCGCGCGGCCGCAGCGGCCGGTACACCGGACGATCTTGAAGCCGCCTTCTACGACGCTCTGCAGTCGGGCGACCTGGAACGTGTGATGGCCTGCTGGGCCGACGAGGACGAAATCGTCTGCATGCGGCCGGGCGGGGTGCGCGTGGTGGGGCCGGCAGCGATCCGCTCGGCCTTCACTGCGTTGCTGGAACACGGCGGGCTGGATGTGCGGCTTGCGCGGGTGGCACGCGTTCAGGCGCTGGCCAGCAGCGTGCATAGCGTGGTCGAGCAACTGCGGGTCACGCTGCCCGACGGGCGGCGCGACGCGGTCATCTACGCCACCAATGTCTATCACAAGACACCGCAAGGCTGGCGTCTGGTGGCGCACCATGCCAGCGTAGGCGGCATGCACGACGCCGACATGCCCACGCCCGGCGGTCAGGTGCTGCACTGAGCCTGATGGGTCCCATGGGCAAGATCTGCGCGCAGCGCTGCCAACAAACAGCGCGGGCATGAACAAGACCCACCAGAGCCGCTACGCGTCCTCACGGCCGAGATAAGGCAGGTGCCACGTCGGCCGCGGCGGTGCAGATGACGGCATTCAGCGTGGCGGCCGTGCCTGGCGATCCTCGCGGCGCAGCGAAGCCTTGAGCTTTTGCTTGGCGCGGATTTCGGCGTCGAGGCGTTTTTCGGCCTCCAGCCGAATCTTGTGCATCATGGCTGCATCGGGGTCTTGCCAGTTGGCGCCAGCGCTACGGGCCATCCAGGCCACGGCGCGGGAGAACTCCTCCAGCGACAGCTGGTTGTCGCCGCCTTGGGCGGGCATGGCGCGCACACCGACAAAGGCATGCGCGCTCAGGATGTGCTGGCCTTCCGCGATCAGGGGTTTCCAGGCCTGGGCATCGCCCGTCTTGGGTGCGTGGGCGACCCCGGTGTCATGGCAGGCGATGCAGACGGATTGGTACACCGACTCACCGGTTCTCAGTTGCGCCGTGGCGGGCATACTGCACGATGCGGCCAGGGCGGCGATCAGGGCGAACCGGGCGGACAGGGTCTTTTCACAGGGCATGGCTTGCTGATTCCAGGGAGTGACGATGCGGCCATTGTGCGCACGCTTTCGGGCTAGAGCGCCAACAGGGCCGCCATAGCCAAGGTCAGCTGCTCGGATTAAGGTGCCACTTCATAATGGATTCATGGATGACATAGTCAAACAGGCCATAACCAAATGGCCCCACGTGCCGGATTGCTATGGCTGGCTGGGCCTGGATGCGCGCGGTCAGTGGCATTTGCGCGATGCCGCCGTGCAGGCGCAGGGCAGTTTTTTGGTGTCTCGGGGTCATCGGCTGGAGCATGCGGGCCTGATCGACTTCATCCATCGCAATTACGAGGCGGATGCGCGTGGTTGCTGGTTTTTTCAGAACGGGCCGCAGCGGGTGTACGTGGAACTGGAGGCTGCGCCGCTGGTCTGGCGTGTGGGGGCCGGTGGCGAGATTGTTGCGCACACCGGTCGGCCCGTCGGCCCGGTGGATGCCTGCCTGATGGACGAATACGGACGGGTGTACCTGGCCGCTGCCGGGGGGCTGGGCCTGGTGCACAGCCTGGACGTGGTCACCGCAGCCACGCTGCTGGAGCAGGGCCGTTGGCAGGTGCGCGAGGTACTGGCAGCTGACTTGCCTGTTGATTACGGATTTGTGCTCAGCCCTGCCGCGCTGACACAGTCCGCGGCGCAATCCTGAACCTCAAAACGGCAGTTGACTGCTTGCCGCCTTCACAAGCGCCGCATGAGCATTGACTCTCTCAGCTGCAGTACGGCGCACCAACCTGGTGAAAGCGCTACGCATTTGCCAGCACCGCGCTCGCCGCGTCATGCGGCGTTGCTTCTCCTTGCGGGCATCAGCCCGCCGCGTCGTCGCGCCTCGCCTGGCACGCCGATCGCGGCACTGGCAAGCGCGTCCAACGGCTGTATCTAGGCTGAAAAAACAAGCCGGCACATGGCCGGCTTGCTGGGGATGGAAAGCGAGGCGTCAGTTGGCTGATGCCGCGCCAGCAGCTGCATCGGCAGCGCCGCCTTCGGCGCCGGGGCGGTTGGGCTCGGCAAATTGGGCGCCTGCGGCGTTGGCCATGTAGGCCACGCCGCGGGCGATCTCGGTGTCGTCGAACTCGCCGCCGCCTTGCGGTGCCATGGCGCCCTTGCCCTTGAGTGCCGACTGCACCAACGCCTCAAAGCCCGTCTGGATGCGTGGGCCCCATACGGCTGCATCGCCGAACTTGGGCGCGCCCACGGTGCCTTCTGCGTGGCAGGCCGCGCACTGGCCCTTGTACACCTCTTCACCCGCACGCAGCGCGCGGTTGCCGTCGCGCACCAGCACGGCGCCGACCTTCTGGATGCGCTGGGCCACGGCCAGCTCAGGGTTGGCGACGCCAGAGGCAGGCTGGTTGCCCGAAGTCACATAAAACACCAGACCAATGATGGCCAGCACCGGCAGCGTGAACGCGAAGATGACGGTGTACAGGAACTGCTTCGGGCTTTTGACCGGCCCGGTGTGCGCGTCGTCGTGAGTGTTGCTCATGAAGATCCTCTGGTGGCTTTGTTGTGGTGTGGGGCTGAAGGGGAAAACAGCGGCGGATTATAGGAGCCCCCCCGGCGTGCCCGACGCCAGGCGGCGCACCCGCAGCGACCCTTGCGCTATGTCACGAACGTGGCGCCTCAGCAGGGGGTGTCCAGCCGCCGCCCAGCACCTTGTAGAGCGTGACCTGATTTTGCAGCTGCTGCAGTCGCGTCAGTACCAGCGACTGCTCGGTGGCAAACAGCGAGCGCTGCGCATCCAGCAAGTCCAGATAGCTGGCCACGCCGTTGCGATAGCGCAGGTCGGACAGCTCGAAGCGCTTGGTGTCCGCCAGAACCTGGGCGCGCTGGGCGTCGAGCTGCTCTTGCAGCGTGGTCTGTCC
The DNA here is from genome assembly GCF_050251835.1 of Diaphorobacter sp. Lineage (NCBI taxonomy): Bacteria > Pseudomonadati > Pseudomonadota > Betaproteobacteria > Burkholderiales > Comamonadaceae > Diaphorobacter > Diaphorobacter sp. The sequence continues at coordinate 26,629 of NZ_JBFWLZ010000016.1, forward strand.
GGCGAGCGCGTCGGAGACTTCGCGGAAGGCGGTCTGGATGGACTTCTCGTACTGTGCCAGCGCAAGCTCGCGGCCGACGCGCGCAGACTCCAGCGCCGCCTGGTTGCGACCCGCATCAAAAATGGGCAGGGCCAGTTGCGGCGCCAGCGAGAACGCCCAGGAGCCGCTTTTGAACAGCCCGGACAGCTCGTCGCTCACGGTGCCAAACTGCGCCGTGAGCGATATGCGCGGAAAGAACGCCGCGCGCGCCGCGCCGATGTTGGCGTTGGCGCCGATTAGCAATTGCTCGGCCTGGCGGATGTCGGGGCGGCGCTCCAGCAGATCTGAGGGCAGACCGGCGGGCAGCGGCTGCATGGGCGCGGCATTGACCAGGCGCGACGATGGCAGGCTGGCGCGGATGTCGTCTGGCAGCGGCTGGCCCAGCAGCAAGGCCAGGGCGTTTTCGTCGAGCATGCGCTGGCGCCGCTGCTGCGCGTAGGTGGCGCGCGCGGCCTGGGCCAGGCTTTCGGCCTGGCGGTTGTCCAGCTCGGAGCTCACGCCATTTTCAAGGCGCAGCCGTGTGAGCTTGACCGACTCTTCGCGCGTGGCCAGCGTGCGGCGCGAGAGGTCGAGCAGTTCCTCGTCGGCCATGAGTATGAGCCAGCCCGAGGCCACGGCCGCCACCAGACTGATCTGTGCCGATTTGCGGGCCTCGTCCGTGGCCAGGTACTGGGCCAGGGCCTGCTCCTTGAGGGCGGCCACGCGCCCGAAGAAGTCGATCTCCCAGGCAGAGATGCCAAGGCCCACCTGGAACTGGTTGGCGTAGTCGCCCGTGCTGATGCTGGGCTGGCGCGTGCCGCTGGCGATGGCGTTGACCGTGGGGAACTGGTTGGCCCGCTGGATCTGGAACTGCGCCCGCGCCTGCTCGACGTTGAGCATGGCCATGCGCAGATCGCGGTTGTTGTCCAGGGCGATGCCGATGAGCCGCTGCAGGCGCGGGTCGGTGAAGTAGTCCTTCCAGTCGATGCTGGCGGCGCTCTGGGTGGCTGCAGCGCTGGCACTTGCCAGCGGGTAGGTTGGCGGCACTGGCGCCGCGGGCCGCTCGTAGTGCGGGATGAAGCTGCATCCGGCCAGCAGTACCGCTGCCGTCAGGGTGGACAGGGCACGCGCCGGGCGCGTGCTGTGCAGGTTGTGCTTGTGCATGGTGTCTTGCTCCGGCGGGGGGCTTCAGGCTTCTGTGCCGCTGCTGCTGTGCTGCTGGGCCAGTTTGGCGTCGTGATCGTGCTGTCGCTCGCTGCCCCGGAACAGGCTGCGCACCACCACAAAGAACACGGGCACGAAAACCACGGCGAGGACGGTACCGGTGATCATGCCGCCGACCACACCGGTGCCGATGGCGCGCTGGCTGGCCGAGCTCGCGCCGGAGGCCAGATACAGCGGCACGACGCCCAGCGTGAACGCCAGCGAGGTCATGACGATGGGGCGAAAGCGCAGGTGGGCGGCTTCCAGCGCGGCCTCGATGATGTTCTTGCCCTGGGCCTGCAGGTCCTTGGCAAATTCGACGATCAGGATGGCGTTCTTGGCCGACAGACCAATGATGGTCACCAGACCGATCTGGAAGTACACGTCGTTGGCCATGCCGCGCAGCAGCACGCCCAGCACCACGCCCAGCACGCCCAGCGGTACGACCAGCATCACCGAGAACGGAATGGACCAGCTCTCGTACAGCGCCGCCAGGCACAAAAACACCGCCAGCAGCGCGAACGCATACAGCACGAGGGCTTGCGAGCCGGCAAGTTTTTCCTCGCGGGACTGGCCGGTCCACTCAAAGCCAAAGCCTTCGGGTAGCTGGGAGGCAAGGCGCTCCATCTCTGCCATGGCGTCGCCCGTGCTGTAGCCCGGGGCGGCGTCACCGGCGATCTTCATCGACGGATAGCCGTTGTAGCGCACGGTCTGCATGGCGCCGGTGATCCAGCGCGTGGACGCAAACGTGGACAGGGGTAGCACCTGGCCCTTGTCGTTGAGGATAGGGATGTCGAGCACCGACTCGGGCTGCATGCGCGCAAACCCGTCGGCCTGCACCACTACCCGTTGCAGGCGGCCCTGGTTGGGGAAGTCGTTCACGTATGTGGAGCCCAGCGCCGTCGCCAGCGCGCTGGCGATGCGGTCGTAGGACACGCCCAGGGCGTTGGCCTTGTCGCGGTCGATGTCAATCTGCATCTGTGGCGCGTCCTCCATGCCGTCGGGGCGCACGGCGGCGAGCACCTTGCTTTGCGAGGCCATGCCCAGCAGCTGATTGCGTGCCGCCAGTAGCGCATCGTGACCCTTGCTGCCGCGGTCTTGCAGGCGGAAGGTGAAGCCGGACGCCGAGCCCAGTTCGGGGATGGGTGGCGGGCTGAGCGTGAAGATGAACGCATCGCGAAAGCCGCCCAGCGCGCCCATGGCGCGACCGGCCACGGCCTGCGCGGTCTGGTCGGGACCGGGGCGCTCGCTCCAGTCCTTGAGGGTGATGAAGGCCAGGCCGGCGTTTTGCCCCTGACCCGAGAACGAAAAGCCCGAAACGGTGACGATGTCGCGCACTTCAGGCTGTTTGAGCATGAACTCTTCCACCTTGGTCAATGCTGCACGGGTGCGCTCTTGCGAGGCGCCAGGGGGCAGTTGCACGTTGGAGATCAGAAAGCCCTGGTCTTCATTGGGCAGGAACGAGGTCGGCAGACGCATGTACACCACCGCCACCGCGCCCAGCAGCACGGCGTAGATGATCATCATGCGGCCGCTGCGGCGCACGAGCCTGGCCAGAAAGGACTCGTAGCTGTGCGTGGCGTGCTTGAAGGACCGGTTGAACCAGCCAAAGAAGCCTGTTTTGTCGTGGTGTCCCTCGGTCACGGGCTTGAGCAGGGTGGCGCACAGCGCGGGGGTGAGCGACAACGCCAGGAAGGCCGAAAATGCGATGGACGTGGCCATGGTGACCGCGAACTGGCGGTAAATGTTGCCCGTCGAGCCTGCAAAGAAGGCCAGCGGCACGAACACGGACACCAGCACCACGGTCATCCCGATCACGGCGCTGGAGATCTGGCCCATGGCCTTGCGCGTGGCTTGCAGCGGTGGCAGGCCTTCTTCAGCCATGATGCGCTCGACGTTTTCCACGACCACGATGGCGTCGTCCACCACGATGCCGATCACCAGCACCATGCCGAACATGGTCAGCACGTTGATCGAGAACCCCATGGCCAGCAGTGCGCCAAAGGTGCCCAGCAAGGCCACCGGCACCACGATGGTGGGGATGATGGTGTAACGGAAGTTCTGCAGGAACAGGAACATCACCAGAAACACCAGTCCGATCGCTTCAAGCAGGGTATAGACCACTTTTTCGATGGACACCGAGATGAAGGTGGAGGTGTCGTAAGGGATGGTGTAGGCCACGCCCTGCGGGAAGTACCTTTGAAGCTCGGCCAGCTTGGACTTGACGGCGTCGGCAGTGGCCAGCGCATTGGCGCTGGAGGTGAGCTGCACGCCCATGCCCACCGAGGGCGAGCCATTGAGCCGGCCGCTGAAGTTGTAGGTCTGCGCGCCCAGCTCGATACGCGCCACGTCTTTCAGGCGCACGGTGGAGCCGTCGGTGTTGGCGCGCAGGATGACGTTGCCAAACTCTTCGGGTGTGGACAGCTGGCCCTTCACGACAATGGTGGCCGATATGGTCTGGCCCGCTGGGCTGGGCAGCTCGCCCAGGTTGCCGGCGGACACCTGCACGTTTTGCGCGCGGATGGAGGCATTGACCTGATCCAGCGACAGGTTGAAACCCTTGAGCTTGGCCGGGTCGATCCAGATGCGCATGGCGCGCTCGGAGCCGAACTGCGTCACGCCGCCCACGCCAGGCAGGCGCTGGAGTTCGGGCACCACGTTGCGGGCAGCGTAGTCGTTGAGCGCGTCGATGTTTATGTCCGGGTTGTCGGACGTGAGGATGGAAAACAGCAGAAAGTTGGATCGCGATTTCTCGACGCGCACGCCTTGCTGGGTGACGGCCGCCGGCAGGCGCGGCGTGGCCCGCGACAGGCGGTTTTGCACATCCACCTGGGCCAGGTCGTCGTTGGTGCCGGGCTCGAAGCTCAGCACGATGGTGCCGGTGCCGTTGGCCTGGCTGGTGGTCTCCATGTAGGCCAGGCCGGTGGCGCCGTTCATCTCGCGCTCGATGACGGACAGCACGTTGTCTTCCAGTGTCTGCGCCGTTGCGCCGGGGTAGGCCACGGTCACCTGGATGGTGGGGGGAGCCACGGTGGGGTACTGTGCCACGGGCAGCTGGGTGATCGAGACAGCGCCGATCACCATGATGAAAATTGCGATCACCCACGCGAAGATGGGGCGCTCGATGAAGAACTTGGCCATGTGCCGCGCTCCTGTCTTTTATTGCTTTGCCGCCGCAGGGGCCGGCTGACTGGAGGCCGCCGAGGCGGGGGTGGCGGGCGCTGCCGGCGCGGATGCGGGTGCCGCGGCGGGCTGTTGGGCGGCGCCAGCAGCTTGCCAGGCGACGGGCTTGACAACGATGGGGTCGCCAGGCTTGCCGCGTGGCAGCTTCTGGAATCCGTCCACCATCACCTGCTCACCCGACTTCAGGCCCTCAAGCACCACCCAATGGGCGCCCTGGGCGGGCCCCAGCTTGACCACCCGCGGCGTGACATGGTTGTCCGCGCCCACCACCAGCACGGTGTCGGCCTTGCCCGATCGGGTGACGGCCTGCTGGGGCAGCAAGATGCCGTTGTCCACCTGCGCCTGCTCCAGGCGCACCCGCACATACAGGCCGGGCAGCAGCGAGCGGCCGCTGTTGGGAACCTCGGCACGCAGGGTCACCTGGCCGCTGGTGGCATCCACCGTGAGGTCGGTGAACAGCAGCCGGCCAGCCTGCGGATACACGCTGCCGTCCTCCAGCACCACGCGCACCGCCGCCGCCTTGGCGTCAGCCTGCTTGTACTTGCCGCTGGTCATGGCGGCGCGCAGCTTGAGCGCATCAGAGGCCGATTGCGTGAAGTTGATGTACAGAGGGTCGATCTGCTGGATGACCGCCAGTTCGGTCGGCGTGCCCTGGCCGACCAGAGCACCTTCTGTGACCAGCGCGCGGCCGATGCGTCCGGAAATCGGCGCCGTGACGGTGGCATAGCCCAGGTTGATGCGGGCCGTCGTCACGGCAGCCTTGGCGGCGGCCACATTGGCCTCGGCGGTCTTTTGCGCTGCTACGGCGTTGTCGTACTCCTGCTTGCTGACGGCATTCACGGCCACCAGCGGGCGGTAGCGCTCTGCCAGCGCGCGGGCCTGGCCCAGGCTGGCCTCGGCCTGTGCCACGCTGGCCTCGGCCTGCGCCAGGGCGGCTTGGTAGGGCGCGCTGTCGATCAGGAACAGCTGCTGGCCCGCTTTCACATCGCTGCCTTCGGTGAAGACACGCTTTTGCAGGATGCCCGCGGCGCGCGCGCGCACTTGCGCCACGCGGGAGGCCTCCAGGCGTCCCGGCAGCTCGGTGATCAGGGCAATGTCGCTCGTCTGCACCGTGACCACGCCCACCTCGGGCGTGCGCGGCTGGCCTGCGGCGCCGGCAGCGTCATCCTTTTTGCCACAGGCGCTCAGCGTGACAACTGCTGCCAGAGCCAGAGAAAAAACGGTTGCCTGGATACGCTGGGGCTGGCGATCACCGGGTGTTATCGCGTTGTTCAGGTGGGGCATGAGAGTCCTTTGGGAGGGCAGTGAGCGGCGAGTCTGCGAGATGCTAGAGATGTATGTTGGCATCGGCGAATGACAGTGGCGCAAAAAAGAACGTAGCATACACAACATACATACATTCGTGCATGTATATTTGAAAAGTATCACCGCGCGCGGCGTGGCGTTTTGGAAGGGGACTACCATGGCACGACGTACCAAGGCAGATGCAGCTGCCACGCGCAACAGCCTGCTGGACGCTGCCGAGCGGGTGTTTTACGAAAAGGGTGTGTCCCGCGCGTCGCTGACCGACATTGCCAGCGCGGCCGGCGCCACCCGCGGTGCCATCTATTGGCATTTCAAGGACAAGGCAGAGCTGTTCAACGCCATGATGGATCGCGTCACGCACCCGCTGAGGCAGGCCATTAATCACAGCACAAGCCTGGCCGACACGGCGCCGCTGGAGCGACTGCGCAGCCTGATGCAAGGCGTGCTGAGCACCATCGAGCACGACGAGCACACGCGTCGTGTTTTCGAAATCGCGCTGTACCGCGTTGAATACGTGGAAGACCTGCGCGTCGTACGCAATCGCCACAGCCAGGAATGTGCGGCCTTTGCGGCGCTGATTGCCCGCGAGCTGAGCCTGGCGGCGGCAGACCAGGATATCCAGCTGCCCATGCCGGCCCACATTGCGGCCATGGGCGTGCAGGCGCTGTTCGATGGCATGCTGCAGTCATGGCTGTTGCAGCATGCCAGTTTCAACCTGGTGGTCACCACCTGCGATGGCATCGACACCTATCTGCGCGGCCTGGGGTTCAGGCTATGAGCTCCGTGCAATAATCCCTCTTCCCCTCGTCTTGAGGGTGGGCATCCAACAAGCGGCTGTAGCTCAGTGGATAGAGTATCGGCCTCCGAAGCCGAGGGTCGTGGGTTCGATCCCCGCCAGCCGCGCCAATCAAGGTTTTTTCACTCCTTGATTTGTAGTATCGATTGAAGAGTGACGCCGCTCGCGCAAGGCGGAGATGGCGGAGATCGAGAAGAACGATTTCAACCCGGGCACTCGCGCTGCATCAGCACCGTGGTGGGCAAGGCAGAGATTGATCTGGATGCGGCGTACCAAAAGCTGGTGAAGATAGAAACGGCTATTGCGGCGGCGAAGGCAAGCACAATGCTTTCCTGAGAGGGCTGGGTTTGCAGCCGTTGTCATAGCCGCTCACACTGACCGCCCGCAAGCGCACCGCATGGCGCGTCTGCGATCATTCGCGTCATGACTTTTGAAGCCCTTTTGTTTGACTGCGACGGCGTGCTGGTGGACAGCGAGCCCATCACCAACGGTGTGCTGTGCCAGATGCTGGGCGAGGCAGGCTGGCAGCTGTCGCCCGACGAGTGCATGCGCCTGTTCATTGGCAAAACCGTGCGCAGCGAAGCCGCCCGCATCGAGGCCGAAACCGGCCGCCCGCTGACCGACGCCTGGATGGCTGAGTTCTACGCCCGGCGCAACGCCCGCCTGCAGACCGAGCTGGTCGCGATTGCGAACGCGCCCCAGGCAGTGCATGCAGTGCATGCGCTGCTGCAGGGGCGCATTGCCTGCGCTTCGGGCGCCGACCGTTTCAAGGTCGAGATGCAGCTGGCCCAGGTGGGGCTGGCACCGTACTTTGCCGGCCGCATCTTCAGCGGCCACGAAATGCCCGCCACCAAGCCCGCGCCCGACGTGTACCTGGCCGCTGCCGCATCCGTAGGCGTGTCGCCAGCGCGCTGCCTGGTGGTGGAAGACACGGTCACGGGCGTCATGGCCGGGGTGGCAGCGGGCGCCACCGTCATTGGCTACAGCCCGTCAGCCGTGGGCCACGGCTCGCCCCAAGCATTGCGTGCTGCTGGCGCCGCGCAGGTCATGGCCGACATGGCAGAGCTGCCCGGGCTGTTGCAGGCCCTGCGGGGGGTTTAAGTAAAAATGGCTGTAGCCCTTGCAAATAAAGCGCTACAAGCTATCAATAGATGAGCATCTACGGTGCCACGGCACGCGCGCTGCGGCGAAACTCCGCGGGCGACTGCCCCGTCCAGCTGCGGAACGCGCGGATGAAGCTTTTCTCGCTGGCAAAGCCGGCGGCCTGGGCCACTTGCTTGATGGGGCGGTCGCTGCGGTGCAGCAGATCAATGGCGCGGCTTTTGCGCACCTCGTCCTTCAGGGATTGCAGCGATGCGCCTTCTTCCTTCAGCTGGCGGTGCAGCGTGCGTGCCGATACGTGCAGCTGCTCGGCCAGCGTGTGCGCGCTGTGGGTGGCGCTGGGCAGGGCGGCCAGCACCTGGCGCACGCGCTGCACCAGCAGCCGGTCGCGGCGGTACTGGCGCACGGTAAGGGGCAGCGCGTGCTGCAGCATCTGGCGCATGGCGGCTTCGTCGCGCGTGATCGGCAGCGCCAGGTAGCGCGCATCGAAGTGCACTGCCGCGTGGGGCGCCTGAAAGCGCGTGGGCCCGCTGAAGAGCACGCCGTAGGCCTGCGCATGGGGCGGCGCGGCAAAGGGAAAGTCGGCCGCCAGCACCGGCAGGCGCGAGTCGATGAACCAGCTGGCCAGGCCCAGCGCGTTGCGCAGCGTGGAGACCAGGCAGAACTCGCGCAGCGCGCCCAGGTCGCGCTGCTCGGTGATGACCAGCGCGGCCTGTTCGCCCTCGGTGTGCAGGTGCGGCAGGATGTCGTCCGTCAGCAGCGCGTGGTGGCGGCACCAGCGCGCCAGCGCCAGCCCCAGCGTGGGCGCGCTCAGCGAGGCGCGCGCCAGCATCCCGTAGCTGCCCCAGGGCAGGCGGCGCGAGAACCAGCCCAGCGCCTCGTCGTCCAGCTC
>NZ_JBFWLZ010000016.1:35226-64545 GCF_050251835.1 Diaphorobacter sp.
GGTGGCGGCACCAGCGCGCCAGCGCCAGCCCCAGCGTGGGCGCGCTCAGCGAGGCGCGCGCCAGCATCCCGTAGCTGCCCCAGGGCAGGCGGCGCGAGAACCAGCCCAGCGCCTCGTCGTCCAGCTCGCGCATGGCGCCGGCGGACAGCACCTCCATCTGGTGCGCCGTGATGCGGGCGCCAGCGTCGGCTGCCTGCTCTGGCGTGATTTGTGCCTGTGCCAACACCGGCGCGGGGCTCATGCCGCGTGCGGCGTAGGCGCGCACGATGGCTTGCACAAAGGCCATGGGCGTGGCAGCGGTGGGCCTGACACCTGCGGGCGCAACGGGCGCGGACGCGCCAGCCGCGGCCGGGGCAGGGCCCGCCGCAGGGCTGGACGAACGGCTGGGCGAACGGGTGGGCCGTGTCGGGGCTGGGGTGGGGCGCGCAGGCATAACCGCAGTCTGCAACTGTGTGGCGTGATTTGCAACCTTGATGGCCCACACGGGTTGCCCCACGCGCGGGGTGGCGGCGTATGCTTTGCAGCCTGTTGCCAGGCCCGCGCGGGCGCTGGCCGCCCAGACCAGGAGACAAGCGCATGCAACCCGCATCCAATCCATCGGCAGCCCTGAGTTACGCGCGTGGCTGCACTGCCACCCCCCTCATCGAGCAGACGCTGGGCGACTTTTTTGCCGGCATGGCGCAGCGCCAGCCCGAGCGCGAGGCGCTGGTCAGCCGCCACCAGGGCCTGCGCTACACCTACGCCGGGCTACACCAGGCGGCGCGCCAGCTGGCCAGCGCGCTGCTGGGCCTGGGGCTGGACAAGGGCGATCGCATCGGCATCTGGTCGCACAACAACGCCGAATGGGTGCTGATGCAGCTGGCCACCGCGCAGGTGGGTTTGATTCTGGTGAACATCAACCCCGCCTACCGCACGGCCGAGGTGGAGTACGCGCTCAACAAGGTCGGCTGCAAGGCGCTGGTGACCATGCCGCAGTTCAAGACCAGCGACTACCTAGGCATGCTGCGCGAACTGGCGCCTGAGCTGGCTGCCGCCCAGCCGGGCCATCTGCAGGCCGCGCGCCTGCCCACGCTGCGCACGGTGGTGTGGATTGACGTGGCGGGCCAGGGGGGCGACCAGCCCGGCATGCTGCGGTTTTCAAGCCTGATGGCGCGTGGTGACCCCTGGGACGCACGTATCGACGCCATCGGCGCGCAACTGCGCAATACCGACCCCATCAACATCCAGTTCACCAGCGGCACCACGGGCTTTCCCAAGGGCGCCACGCTCACGCACCGCAATATTTTGAACAACGGTTTCTTCATCGGCGAGTGCATGAAGCTCACGCCCGAGGATCGGTTGTGCATCCCCGTGCCGCTGTACCACTGCTTCGGCATGGTGCTGGGCAACCTGGCCTGCCTGACGCATGGCAGCGCCATCGTCTATCCCAACGACGGCTTCGAGCCCCTGAGTGTGCTGGAGACCGTACAGGCCGAGCGCTGCACCGGCCTGCACGGCGTGCCCACCATGTTCATTGCCGAGCTGGATCACCCGCGCTTTGCCGAGTTTGACCTGAGCACGCTGCGCACCGGCATCATGGCCGGCAGCCCCTGCCCGATCGAGGTGATGAAGCGCGTGGTGGGGCAGATGAACCTGCGCGAAATCACCATCGCCTACGGCATGACCGAGACCAGCCCCGTCAGCTGCCAGAGCAGCACCGACACGCCGCTGGACAAGCGCGTGTCCACCGTGGGCCAGGTGCAGCCGCACCTGGAGGTGAAGATCATCGACCCCGACACCGGCGCCACCGTGGCCCGCGGCGCGCGCGGCGAGCTGTGCACCCGGGGCTATTCGGTCATGCACGGCTACTGGGGCGACGAGGTAAAGACCCGCGAGGCCATCGACGAGGGCGGCTGGATGCACACCGGCGACCTGGCCACCATGGACGCCGAGGGCTATGTGAACATCGTCGGCCGCATCAAGGACATGGTGATCCGCGGCGGCGAGAACGTCTATCCGCGCGAGATCGAAGAGTTTTTGTACCGCCACCCCATGGTGCAGGACGTGCAGGTGGTGGGCGTGCCCGACCAGCGCTTTGGCGAAGAGCTGTGCGCCTGGATCATCGCCAAGCCCGGCACGCAGCCCACCGAGGACGACATCCGCGCGTTCTGCAAGGGCCAGATCGCGCACTACAAGGTGCCGCGCTACATCCGCTTTGTCACCAGCTTCCCGATGACGGTGACCGGCAAGATCCAGAAGTTCAAGATTCGCGACGTGATGAAGGACGAGCTGGGCCTGCACGAAAGCCAGACCGCCTGATCGCCTGATCGCAGCACCACCCGCCCGACAACCGCCACCCGACACACCATGATCCTCGACTCCAAAATCAATCCGCGCTCGGCCGACTTCCAGGCCAACGCCGCTGCCATGCGCGCCGTGGTGCAAGACTTGCGCGAGCATGTCGAGCGCGTGGCCCAGGGCGGCAACACCGATACGAGCAGGGCCGCGCGCGCCAAGCATGTGGCCCGCGGCAAGCTGCTGCCGCGCGAGCGCGTGGAGATGCTGCTGGACCCCGGCACGCCATTTTTAGAGATTGCGCCGCTGGCCGCGCTGCACATGTACGGCAACGACGCGCCCGGCGCCGGGCTGATTGCCGGCATTGGCCGCGTGTCGGGCATCGCCTGCATGATCGTGTGCAACGACGCCACGGTGAAGGGCGGCACCTACTACCCCATGACGGTGAAAAAGCACCTGCGCGCGCAAGAGATCGCGCAGCAAAACTGCCTGCCGTGCATCTATCTGGTGGATTCGGGCGGCGCCAACCTGCCCAACCAGGACGAGGTCTTCCCCGATCGCGACCACTTTGGCCGCATCTTCTACAACCAGGCCAACATGAGCGCGCTGGGCATTGCCCAGATCGCCGTGGTCATGGGCAGCTGCACAGCCGGCGGCGCCTACGTGCCCGCCATGAGCGACGAGGCCATCATCGTCAAGAACCAGGGCACCATCTTCCTGGGCGGCCCGCCGCTGGTCAAAGCCGCCACGGGCGAGGTGGTGACGGCCGAAGATTTAGGCGGCGGCGACGTGCACACGCGCCTGTCCGGCGTGGCCGACCACCTGGCCCACAACGACCTGCATGCGCTGGCGCTGGCGCGTGCGGCTGTGGCCAATTTGAATAAAAATCAGCCTCCAGCGCAGGCAGATCAAGCGCCAGTAGCTCCTAAATACGCAGCAGATGAGCTGTACGGCGTGATCCCCGTGGACACGCGCAAGCCGTTTGATGTGCGCGAGATCATTGCCCGCATCGTCGATGGCAGCGTGTTTGACGAGTTCAAGGCGCGCTTTGGCAACACCCTGGTGTGCGGCTTTGCGCGCATCGAGGGCATGGCCGTGGGCATCGTGGCCAACAACGGCATTTTGTTCAGCGAATCGGCGCAAAAGGGCGCGCACTTCATCGAGCTGTGCTGCCAGCGCAAGATTCCGCTGGTGTTTTTGCAGAACATCACTGGCTTCATGGTGGGCCGCAAGTACGAAAACGAGGGCATTGCCCGCCACGGCGCCAAGATGGTCACGGCCGTGGCAACGGCCAACGTGCCCAAGTTCACCGTCATCATCGGCGGCAGCTTTGGCGCGGGCAATTACGGCATGTGCGGCCGCGCTTACGGCCCCCGTTTTTTGTGGATGTGGCCCAACGCGCGCATCAGCGTGATGGGCGGCGAGCAGGCTGCCAGCGTGCTGGCCACCGTCAAGCGCGACGGCATCGAGGCCAAGGGCGGCCAGTGGAGCGCGCAGGACGAGGAGGACTTCAAGGCGCCCATACGCCAGCAGTACGAACTCCAGGGCCACCCCTACTACGCCACGGCCCGCCTGTGGGACGACGGCATCATCGACCCCGCCGACACGCGCCGCGTGCTGGCGCTGGCCCTGGCCGCGTCGCGCCACGCGCCGGTGCCGGACATGAAGTTCGGCGTGTTCCGGATGTGAACGCCATGCGCATCCATCTGCTTTCAGCCTTGGCGCGCCAGCGGTGCCCGGCGCGGTATGCGCACGCGCTGGTGCTCGCGGTGCTGGCAGTCTGGGCGCTCGCCGGGCCGGCGCAGGCGGCGGGCGACGAAGCGGGCTCGCGCGTCACCCTGCCTGCTGCCGGCGGGCCGCCGCTGCGGGCGCTTTGGCGGCCTGCCGCTGGCGCGGGCGCGCATCCGGCAGTGGTGGCGCTGCACGGCTGTGGGGGCATGTTCAACGCCCAGGGCGGGCTCAGCCGACGCTTTCAGGATTACAGCGCACGCCTGCATGCGGAGGGCTACAGCGTGCTGCTTCTCGACAGTTTCGGCTCGCGGGGCGTGCGCAGCATCTGCGCGCAGCGCTATGGCCAGCGCGACGTGACCTTGGCCGAACGGCGCGGCGACGTGTTGAGGGCGCTGGAGTGGCTGCGCGGCCAGCCGCAGGTGGACGCCTCGCGCCTTGCGCTGCTGGGCTGGTCGAACGGCGCCAGCACGGCGCTGGCGGTGCTGGATGCGGCGCGCGGCCCGGTGCCGCCGCTGGCCGGCGTCGCGGTGTTCTATCCCGGTTGCGCGGCGCCCGAGAAGCGGCAGGTCGTGCTGGCGCCCGTGCCCATCCTGATGCAGCTGGGCGCTGACGACGACTGGACGCCCCCCGCGCCGTGCATGGCGCTGGCGGGGCGGCTGCAGGCGCGCGGGCACGACGTCACGCTGCGGGTGTATCCGGGCAGCGTGCATGGCTTTGACGGCACGGAGCCGGTGCGCGTGCGCGCCGAAGTGCCCAACGGCGTCGATCCGCGCGGCGTGCACTGGGGCGGCAACCCCCAGGCGCGCGCGGCGGCGCTGCAGGAGCTGGACGCTTTCCTGGCGCGCGTGCTGACACCCGGGGCGGCCCCATGACGTCGCTCCCCCGCGTGCAGGCGTACCTGGGCCCCGCCACCAGGGAGCCAGCCTGGCCCCGCCTTGCGCGGGGTGGCGCCGTTACCAAAGAAGGACAGACATGACATCCGCTATCCACATCACCCAGCAAGGCACCGTGGCCGCCGTGACACTGTCGCGCCCGGAGGTGCGCAACGCGTTCAACGACGAGGTCATCACGGAGCTCACGCAAGCCTTCGTGCAACTGGGCGGCGACCCCCTGGTGCGCGCCATCGTGCTGCGGGCCGAGGGCCCGGCGTTTTGCGCCGGCGCCGACCTGAACTGGATGCGCCGCATGGCCGACTACACGCGCGACGAGAACCTGGCCGACGCCGCCAAGCTGGCCGAGATGCTGCGCGTGATCTACGCATGCCCCAAGCCCACCGTGGCACGCGTGCAGGGCGACGTCTATGCCGGCGGCATTGGCCTGGTCGCGGCCTGCGACATGGCGGTGGCGGTCGATACCGCGGGGTTTTGCCTGTCCGAGGTGAAGATCGGCCTGATTCCCGCCACCATCAGCCCCTACGTGATCCGCGCCATGGGCGCGCGCGCGGCGCACCGTTACTTTCTGACGGCCGAGCGCTTTGATGCTGCCGAGGCCCTGCGCATCGGCTTCGTGCACGAGGTGGTCGGCGCAGAGCGGCTCGACGCCAGGTTGGATGAGCTACTCAAGGCACTCACCAGCGCCAGCCCGAACGCCGTTGGCGCCTGCAAGCAGCTGGTGCACGACGTAGCCGGGCAGGGCATTGACGCCGCCCTGATCGCCGCCACCGTGCAGGGCATTGCCGACATTCGCGCGAGCGACGAGGGCCGCGAGGGCGTGCAGTCCTTCCTGCAAAAGCGCAAGCCGTCCTGGCTGAACGGCTAGGCACCGGTACCCGCCATGGACCTGCTCGTGAGCCAGATCGTGCAATGGCTGCACACGCTGGGCCTGCATCTGGATGCAGGCCTGGCGCGTGACGTGGCCGAGGGCGCGGCGCAGGCGACTGCGGCCATGGACATGCCCGGCCTGCTGGCGCTGGCCGCGGCGCTGGGCTGGGCCAGCGGTTTTCGGCTGTACGCGGTGGTGTTTCTGGTGGGCATGATGGGCGCGGCGGGCTGGATTGCTCTGCCCCCGGGGCTGGCGCTGCTGCAGCACCCGCTGGTGCTGGTGGCCAGCGGTTTCATGCTGCTGGTCGAATTTTTTGCCGACAAGGTGCCCTGGTTTGACAGCCTGTGGGACGCCGTGCACGCCTTCATCCGCGTGCCCGCAGGCGCGCTGCTGGCGGCCGGCGTGTTCGGCGCCGACAACGCCACGCTGGCCGTGGCCGCGGGACTGCTGGGCGGATCGCTGTCGGCCACGGCGCTGGCCACCAAGATGACCACGCGCGCGGCGGCCAACACGTCGCCCGAGCCCTTTTCCAACTGGGGCCTGTCGCTGTTCGAGGACGGCCTGGTCGTCGGCGTGGTCTGGCTGGCCACGCAATACCCGCTGGCCTTCGGCATTGCGCTGGTGGTGATGCTGGCGGTGTCGGCGCTGCTGCTGGTGGTGCTGTTCAAGTTTCTGCGCGCGGTGCTGCGCCGCGTTTCTTCGTTCTTTTCTGATTCCGCCAAGGTGGCCTGAATGTTCCAAAAAATCCTGATTGCAAACCGGGGTGAAAACAGCTGCGCAGCAGCTGTTTCACTAAATTGCCGGGCACGCGTAGCGTGCGCAGGCGGTCTCGCCGCGGAGGTAGCCCATGTTTGACAAGATCCTGATCGCCAATCGCGGCGAGATCGCCTGCCGCGTCGCAGCCACCGCCCGCCGCATGGGCGTGAAGACCGTGGCCGTGTACTCCGACGCTGATGCCAGCGCCAAGCATGTCGCCGCCTGCGACGAGGCGGTGCACGTCGGCGCCAGCGCCCCCAAGGACAGCTACCTGCGCTGGGAGCGCATCATCGAAGCCGCCCAGGCCACGGGTGCGCAGGCCATCCACCCGGGCTACGGCTTTTTGAGCGAGAACGAGGACTTTGCCCGCGCCTGCGCCGATGCGGGGCTGGTGTTCATCGGCCCGCCGGCCAGCGCCATCAACGCCATGGGCCTGAAGGCCGAGTCCAAGCGGCTGATGGAGCAGGCCCAGGTGCCGCTGGTGCCCGGCTACCACGGCACCAACCAGGACCCGGCGCTGCTGCAGGCTGAGGCCGACCGTATCGGCTACCCCGTGCTCATCAAGGCCAGCGCAGGGGGCGGCGGCAAGGGCATGCGTGCCGTGGACAAGTCCGAAGACTTCGCGGCCGCGTTGGCGTCGTGCCAGCGCGAGGCCCTCAACAGCTTTGGCGACGATGCCGTGCTGATCGAGAAATACGTGCAGCGCCCGCGCCACATCGAAATCCAGGTGTTTGGCGACACCCACGGCAACTGCGTCTATCTGTTCGAGCGCGATTGCTCCGTGCAGCGGCGCCACCAGAAGGTGCTGGAAGAAGCCCCTGCACCCGGCATGACGCCCGAGCTGCGCGCCCGCATGGGCGAGGCCGCAGTGGCCGCCGCGCGCGCCGTGGGCTATGTGGGCGCGGGCACGGTGGAATTCATCGTCGAGCAGCCTGGCGGCTACGACGCGCCGGAGCAGATGAAGTTCTACTTCATGGAGATGAACACCCGCCTGCAGGTGGAGCACCCCGTGACCGAGGCCATCACCGGCGAAGACCTGGTGGAGTGGCAGCTGCGCGTGGCCAGCGGCCAGCCGCTGCCCAAGCAGCAGTCCGAGCTGCGCATCATCGGCCACGCCATCGAGGCGCGTATCTGCGCCGAAAACCCCGACAACAACTTCCTGCCCGCCACTGGCCGTCTGGACGTGTACCGCAAGCCGCCGTGCACCAGCTTCGAGCGCAGCACGGTGCGGGTGGACGACGGCGTGCGCGAGGGCGACGCCATCAGCCCGTTCTACGACAGCATGATCGCCAAGCTCATCGTGCACGGCGACACGCGCGCGCAGGCCCTGGCGCGGCTGGACGATGCGCTGGCGCAGACGCACATCGTGGGCCTGGCGACCAATGTGCAGTTTTTGCGCCATGTGGTGCGCAGCGATTCGTTTGCGCAGGCGCGCCTGGATACCGCGCTGATCCCGCGTGAAGAGGCGGTGCTGTTTGGCCAGGAGCGCGTGGGCCTGCCGCTGGCCGCCGCCGCCGCCGTGGCCAGCCAGCTGCAGCGCGAGCTGGCGCAAGAAGGCTCCGACCCTTTCAGCCGCCGCGACGGCTGGCGCTCGCTGCTGGCCTGCCGCCGGCGCTTCGAGTTCGACTTCAATGACACGCATGCCAAGGCCTGGCTGACCTATGGGCCAGGCGGCAGCTACCAGCTGGAAGTGGGCGAGGGCGACGCGGCGGTGGCCGGTGCGCTGGCCTTTGTGCCGGCGGCCGATGGTGGCATCGACCTGCAATACGCCGGCCAGCGCACCCGCGCCACGGTCTATGCCCAGGGCGAGACCGACCACATCTTCACCCCGCGCGGCGCCACCCGCATCGAGGCGCTGGACCTGCTGGCCCACGCAGGCGACAGCGCCGCCGAGGGCGGGCGCCTGACGGCGCCCATGCCCGGCAAGGTGGTGTCGTTTGCGGTGAAGGCTGGCGACAAGGTTGCCAAGGGCCAGCCGCTGGCGGTGATGGAGGCCATGAAAATGGAGCACACCATCGCCGCACCCTTCGACGGCGTGGTGCAAGAGTTGCTGTATGCGCCCGGCGACCAGGTGATGGACGGCGCCGAGCTGCTCAGCCTCAGCCCCTCTTGACAGCGGGGTGCGCCGGGCGCGGTACGCTGCGGCGCCTCCTGCAGAACATCCCAGTACGACATCCAGAGACAAGGCCTGACCATGAACCCGAACATTCCCTCCCGCGTCAAACTCGTGGACGTGGGCCCGCGCGACGGGCTGCAAAACGAAAAGCAACCCGTGCCGGCCGAGGTCAAGATCAGCCTGGTGCACCGCCTGCAGCAGGCGGGGCTCAAAGAGATCGAGGTCACCAGCTACGTCAGCCCCAAGTGGGTGCCGCAGATGGCCGACAACCACCAGGTCATGCAGGGCATCACGCGCCTGCCGGGTGTGCGCTACTCGGTGCTGACGCCCAACCTGAAGGGCTGGGAGGCAGCGGTGCTCGACAAGCCCGACGAGATCGTGGTCTTTGGCGCCGCCAGCGAGGCCTTCAGCCAGAAGAACATCAATTGCAGCATTGCCGAGAGCATCGAGCGCTTTGCCCCCGTGGTAGAGGCCGCGCGCGCCGCGGGCGTGCATGTGCGCGGCGCCATGAGCTGCACCGTGGGCTGCCCCTACGAGGGCGAGGTGCCGCCCGCGCGGGTGGAGTACCTGGCCGGCCTGATGAAGGGCATTGGCGTGCAGCACATCGGCGTGGCCGACACCATTGGCGTGGGCACGCCGCGCAAGGTGCAGCGCGCCATCGAGGCCGCTCTGCGCCACTACGCGCTGGACGACGTGTCCGGCCACTTCCACGACACCTACGGCCAGGCGCTGGCCAACACGCTGGCGGCGCTGGAGCTGGGCGTGTGGCAGTTCGACACCTCCGTGGCCGGTCTGGGCGGCTGCCCCTATGCCAAGGGCGCGACCGGCAACGTGGCCACCGAGGACGTGGTCTATATGCTGCACGGCATGGACATCGACACCGGCATTGATCTGGACCTGCTGGTGGATGCCGGCGCCTATATCAGCGACTTTCTGGGCCGCAAGCCGCAGTCGCGCGTGGCGGTGGCGCTGCTGAACAAGCGGGCGGGCTGAGGTGTGCTTGCGCGCAGCCGCTTTATGGACAATGCACACACCGCAAACCCACAGTCTCCTTGCACGGCGCCCATGCGCTCAAACGCCGCCGCCACCTGCCTCGCCATGATCCATCTGTCTGTCCCCTGTCCCACAGAAAGCGCACTGTGCGCGGCCATCCCGGCGCACCGCCTGCAGGCGCGCGCTAGTGCCGCCATGACTGGGGTAGCGCGAAGGGGCGCCGCATGACGGAGAGCCTTGCAAAAGCTTCTGTTTTGATAGCTGCTCGCGCCCGCCAGATAAGCGCTGAGGGCCAGTTTGCCCTTGGCTACGTGCAGCCAGTGCCGTCGCCCTGCGCATCCGTGTGCCGCATGACGGCGCAGGGCCACCACTGCGAGGGCTGTTTTCGCACCCTCGACGAAATCAGCACCTGGTCGCAGGCCGACGGCGCCGCGCGCCGGGCCATCTGGGCGGCGGCGCTGCGGCGCGCCCGCGTGCCTCTCCCCCTGGAGCTGACATGAAGCACATCACGTTCTACCTGGACTTTGTCTCGCCCTATGCCTGGCTGGCTTTCGAGCGTCTGCCCGAGGTGCTGGAGGGCCTGAGCTACAGCGTGCAATACCGCCCGGTGCTGCTGGGCGCGCTGCTCAAGCAGCATGGCAACCCGGGGCCGGCGGGCATTCTTCCGAAGCGCGACTGGACTTATCGCCATGTCACCTGGCTGGGCCACTCGCTGGGCGTGCCGCTCCAGATGCCGACGCGGCATCCGTTCAACCCGCTGCCCTTGTTGCGCCAGGCGCTGGCCTGCAGCCATGACGGCCGCATCAACCGCTTTGTGGCCGGCACGCTGCTGCGCCACGTGTGGCAGGGCGGGCACGATGCGCTGGATGCGCAACGCCTCACGCAGCTAGCCGCCGCGCTGGAGCCGCAGCTGCAGCCCGGCGATGCGGACGGCGCCCGCGCCAAGGCATTGCTGCGCAGCAACACCGATGCCGCCGCCGCGCGCGGCGTGTTTGGCGTGCCGGCCTTCGAGGTCGATGGCAAGGTCTTCTGGGGCTTTGACAGCCTGCCCATGCTGCGCGCCTATCTGGATGGCGATGCATGGTTTGAGCAGGGCTGGGACGCCGCTGCAAGCGTGGCGCAAGGCCTGCAGGGTTGAATGGCGGCGGCGCAACGGATTTTGCCTGCGCCCATCCACCATGCCCAACGCCTTCAACTTCGCCGCCTCGCCCTTTGACTGCCTGAGCCCGGACGAGCAGCGCCTGGTGCGCGCCAGCGTGGACATTGCCTACTTCCCCGAAGGCGCCGTGGTGCTGGACGTGGGCGCCGTGCCCACGCACCTGTTCATCCTCATCAAGGGCTACGTCACGCAGTCCGAGGGCGATGAGGTGCTGGCCACCTACGGGCCGGACGATTGTTTTGACGGCTGCGGCCTGATGACCGGGCGCGTGGGCAGCCGCTTTGTGGCCACCGAGGAAGTGGTGGCCTACCAGCTCGCGCGCGAGGCGGTCAACGAGCTGATCGCGCGCAACAACACCTTCGGCGCGCTGCTGTTTTCCGACCTGGGCCAGAAACTCAGCGCGCTGGCGCAGCGTGCCGACCAGCATGAGCGCCAGTCGCTCACCATGGCGCGCGTGGATCAGGCTTATCTGCGCCCGGCGCACACGGTGGATGCGGGCACCGACATCGTCTCGGTGGTGCGCCTGTTTCAGGCGCAACGCACCACCAGTGTGCTGGTCTCGGGCCTGGGCAACGTGCCCGGCAGCGGGCTGGGCATTTTCACCAACACCGGCCTGCAGCGCGCCATTCTGGACGGCCGCCCGCTGAACCAGCTGACCGTGGGCGAGCTGGCCAGTGGCCCGCTGGTCACCGTGCGTTCATCCGACTTGTTGGGCGATGCCATGGCGCTCATGCTGCACCGCCGTGTGCACCGTCTGGTGGTGCTGGAGGAGGGCGGCCAGGTGCGCGGCATTCTGGAGGCGCTGGACCTGTTCAGCTTTCTGGCCAACCATTCGCATCTGATCATGGTGCAGATCGAGCATGCGCAAGACCTGCCGGCGCTGGCGCAGGCGGCGGCGCAGATCACGCAGCTGATTGCGACGCTGTACCGTGGCGGCACGCGCATCGGCATGATGGCCCGGCTGGTGCAGCAGCTCAACGCCCGCCTGTTCGAGCGCGCCTGGCACATGGTGGCGCCGACGGATCTGGTGGGCCACAGCTGCCTGTTCGTCATGGGCAGCGAGGGACGCGGCGAGCAGCTGCTCAAGACCGACCAGGACAACGGCCTGGTGCTGCGCGACGGCTATACCGCGCCGCCCGACGTTGACTCCATTTGCCAGCGGTTTTCCGAGGTGCTGGCCAGCTTTGGCTACCCCGAATGTCCCGGCCGCGTCATGGTCAGCAACCCCGACTGGCGCGGCACGGTGAGCAGCTTTGGCCAGCGTGTGCGTCAGTGGTTGCTGCAGCCTGAGGGCGACAGCCTGATGCAGCTCGCCATCTTTCTCGATGCGCATGCTGTAGCGGGCGATGCCGCGTTGCTGGGCGCTGTGCGCGAGGGCGTGATGGCGCTGGCCACCGACAACGATGCCCTGCTGGCGCGCTTTGCCGCGGCGGTGGAGCAGTTTGACGACCCCACCGGCTGGTGGAGCCGCCTGTTCGGCCTGGGCGATGAGGGCCGCGCCATCAGCCTGAAGAAAGCGGGCATCTTCCCGATCGTGCACGGCGTGCGCAGCCTGGCCCTGGCCCGGCGCGTGGCAGCCACCGGCACGGCCGAACGCATAGCCGCGCTGGTCGAATGCGGAACGCTGGATGCGCCGCTGGGCGACGAACTGGTGCAGAGCCTGCACTTTCTGATGGGCCTGCGCCTCAAGGCAGGTCTGGCCGAGATCGACACCGGCCGCGACGTGACCGGCAATGTCGATCCCCAGCGCCTGAGCAGCCTGGAGCGCGACCTGCTCAAGGATGCGCTGGCGGTGGTCAAGCGCTTCAAGCTGCTGCTGCACCAGCGCCTGAAGCTGGACGCGCTGTGAAGTCAGTCACCGATCCGCGCGGCTGGCTGGCGCAATTGCGGCGCCAATGGCTGCTCTACCACCTGGCCGATCCGGCCTATGCCTTCCTGTTCGATCCGCCGCCGCCCGGTGAATGGGTGGCGCTGGATTGCGAAACCACGGGGCTGAACGTGCGCAGCGACGAGATCATCGCCATCGGTGCCGTGCGCATCGTGGGCAACCGCATCCTGACCAGCGAGCGGCTGGAACTGCTGGTGCGCCCGGGCAAAGGCGTGCCGGCCGACAGCGTGCGCATCCACCGACTGCGCGATCGGGACGTGGCCCGGGGCCTGCCGCTGCCCGAGGCCATGCGCCAGCTGCTGCACTTCATCGGCAGCCGCCCGCTGGTGGGCTACTACCTTGAATTTGACGTGGCCATGCTCAACCGGGCGATCTGGCCGATGCTGGGCATGGGGCTGCCGCAGCCAAAAATCGAAGTATCGGCGCTGTACTACGAGCACAAGTTCAGGCAGCTGCCGCCCTACCAGCAGCAGGGCAACGCCGACATTGATCTGCGCTTTGCCACCCTGATGGATGACCTGGGCCTGCCGCGGCGCGATGCGCACGACGCGCTCAACGACGCCGTGATGGCGGCGCTGGCCTTCATCAAGTTGCGCGGGCACTGAGAAGGGTTGAGCCAGTCCGCCATGTCCGCCCGTTGCGCAAAAACGCACCCCCTCGGCGTTGCAAATGCCCGCCATGGCCCCCGCTATGACTGCGCTTTGCGCCTTGATGGTGCACGCCTTGATGGTGGACGTTTGTACGCCCCGCTTGGCCACGCCGGATTCATTCACACCCTCTGAGCCCCCCCCGCGCCGGCTGGCCGCGGCTGCGGCCGCCCCACCCCACCTCGGATGACGCCTCCTCAACCGACTGCGAATCGCCCCTGTGCGCATGCGGCAGCGGTTGGAACGGCGCTTGGTCGATGGTTGATCTAACGCAATAAACGGCATGCTTATGGTTGAAACATGCAACGATTAAGTTGAGACTTGCAACCATTGAAGCTTGCAACTAAAGTGAGGATCGTCAATGAAACAGTGTCTTTGGGTTCAGCTCCGCATGCAGTGGGCACACGTCGGGCGGCTGCATGGTGGTCATCGCGCAGCGCTGACGCGCATCAACTTCTGAGGAGAAACGAATGAACACAGCTGTTCAAACCAATGTGCCGTTCAAAGGCAATGACAGGCTTTTATTCGGCATCATCATGGGCGTCATCGCGTTCTGGCTCTTTGCCCAGACCACGCTCAACATCGCGCCGGACATGCAGAAGGATCTGGGCATCGACGACAGTCTGATGAACATCGCGGTGGCTATCACCGGCTTGTTCTCCGGCATGTTCATCGTGGTCATGGGGGGATTGGCCGACCGTATCGGACGCGTGCGCATCGTCCAGCTGGGTTTTGTGTTCAGCATCATCGGCGCCTTGATGATCGCGCTGACGCCCACTGGCTCCATGGCGACGCCCTTCCTGATGGTGGGACGTGCCATTCAGGGTGTGTCGGCGGCCTGCATCATGTCGGCGAGCCTGGCACTAGTGAAGACCTACTGGGAAGGCGCAGAGCGTCAACGCGCGGTGAGCATGTGGTCGATCGGCTCCTGGGGCGGCTCCGGTCTGTGTGCGCTGTTTGGCGGCCTGATGGCCGAGAACTTCGGCTGGCGCTCCATCTTCTTCGCCTGCGCGGTGGTCTCCGTCATCGGCATGCTGATGGTGCGCGGCACCCCCGAGAGCAAGGTGGAGAGCAGCGGCGGTGCCAGTCACAAGCTGGATCTGGCCGGCATCATCAGCTTCATGGTCACCATGGTGGCGCTGCAGATTCTGGTGACGCAGGGCAACAAGCTGGGCTGGACAAGTCCGCTGATCACAACCATGGCCGTGGTGACCCTGCTGGCCGGTGGCCTGTTCTTCTGGTTCGAGGCCCGTGCCAGCAACGCCTTCGTGGACTTCAGCCTCTTCAAGAACCCGGTTTTCACCGGCGCGACGATCTCCAACTTCATGCTCAACGGCGTGGCGGGCATGCTGATCGTGTCCCTGCAACTGATGCAGCTGGGCGGCGGCGTGAGCGCGCAGCAAGCCGGGATGCTGACGCTGGGCTACGCCATTGCCATCATTGCCTTCATCCGCGTGGGTGAGAAGCTGCTGCAGCGCTTTGGCTCGCGCAAGCCCATGCTCTGGGGCAGCCTGATCACGGGTTTGTCGATCGCGCTGTTGATGCCCACCCATCTGATGCTGGGGGACTACAAGATTCTGGCCATCATTGCTTACTCGCTGTTCGGGGTGGGCCTGGCCTTCTACGCCACTCCGTCCACCGATGCTGCGCTGGCCAGCCTGCCGGCTTCAGCCGCAGGCTCCGGCTCGGGCATCTACAAGATGGCCTCTTCACTGGGTGGCGCTTTTGGCGTGGCGATCTCGGCCGCCATCTTCACCGCCTTGCGGGTCAACAACGAAAGTATCGTCTGGCTGGAGGGAGTGATCACTTTCGTGGGCCGCCAGGACAACGTCAACATCCGCGAGGCCGCCATCGTGGCCCTGGGCTTCAACTTGTTCATGGTGGTGTGCGCGATTGCTTCCATCATGCTCACGATTCCCAAGGGCAAGAAAGCCTAGGTCTGATGGTCATGCGGAATGCCGTGGCCCCGCTCGCAGGCCGCGACGACCCGCCGAATTCCTTCATTGTTGGATTGAATAAGGAGAGTTTGAAATGAATGCAATCGTGCAAGAGATGGTCGCCAATCAGGGACGCATCCAGGAGTATTTCCGGTATCTGCACCAGCACCCGGGTCTGGCTTTTGAGGAAGAAGTGGCTGCCAGCTTCATCGCCCAGAAACTGCGCGAGTGGGGTTACGAGGTGACAGAGGGCATTGGCAAGACCGGTGTGGTCGGTCAGCTCAAAGTGGGTGACGGCAAGATGCGCATCGGTCTGCGCGCCGACACCGATGCGCTGCCGGTGAAAGAGGGCTCTGAGCTGCCCCACAAGAGCAAGGTGGAAGGCAAGTCGCACATGTGCGGACACGATGCCCACAGCGCCATGTTGCTGGGTGCTGCGGAGTACCTGGCCAAGACGCGCAACTTCAGCGGTACCCTGAACGTGATCTTCCAGCCAGCGGAAGAGACCATGGCGGGCGCTCCTGCCATGATCAAGGACGGGCTGCTGGAGCGTTTTCCGATGGACGTGATCTTCGGCATGCACAACATGCCGGGCCTGCCCGCGGGCAAGCTGCACTTCACTTCCGGCCCGATCATGGCTGCAGTGGACAACTGGGAAGTCGTCCTGACCGGCGTGGGCAGCCACGGCTCCATGCCCGAGAAAAGCATTGATCCGCTGGTCGCAGGTGCGGCGTTGGTCATGTCGCTGCAAACCATCGTGTCGCGCAACGTGGCGCCGATGGACGCAGCGGTGGTGAGCATCGGTGCCTTCCAGTCGGGCGATGCCGGCAACGTGATTCCGCAGACCGCGGTGCTGCGCATGAGCACGCGCACGCGCAAGCCCGAAACCCGCAAGATGGTGCTGGACAAGATCCGCGCCATCACCAAAGCCACGGCTGAGGCCTACAACGTCCAGTTCGAAATCAGGGAAGGCCAGCCGGGCGCCATCCTGATCAACGATGAGGCGCAAACGTCCCGATGCGTCGAGATCGCGCGTCGCGTGCTGGGCGAAGATCAGGTGGTGACGCCTGGGCCAACCTTCATGGGCAGCGAAGACTTTGCGTTCTACGCGCAGCAGGTTCCGGGTGTGTACTGCTTTGTGGGTAATGGCAATACGCCGAACGTGCACCACCCGATGTTTGTGTTCGATGAAACCAACCTGCCGGTCGGAGCAACGTACTGGGTGGCTGTGGCGCAGGATTATCTGAAGTGACGCCTTTGCCCGGTCAGCTTGGGCCGGTAGCTGCTGGCCGGGCGGCAGGCAGCGACAGCGCGCGGGCGTGTTGCCAACGCCCGACCGGCAGCACGGGTAATGCCCTGGCTGACTGAAGAGGTTCGATAATCCGCGCGATGGGCTGCTTCGCGTGAGTGAAGTGGCCTTTTGTTCTTAAGACAAGAGGCGACGAGGCCTGAAGGAGTCTGATGGAGTCATCCATGCCCCACACTGACAAGCCCTATTTGACCTACAAGCTGGATCTGGTGCTCACCCTGGCCACCAAGGCCGCAGACCAGCGCTACGCCAAGGCAGTCGGCTTGCGCATCCGTGAGCTACGCGTTTTGAGGCTCATCCACAACGCGCCAGGCATTGCAGCGACCGAACTTGGGCACAAGCTTGTGCTTGACAAGACGCTGATCTCCAAGCACGTCGCCGATCTTGAGCGGCGCGGCTTGCTGCAGCGCCAGATTGACCTGAACGACAGCCGCATTCACAGCCTGAGTTTGACGGACGAAGGTCAGCGCGTATGGGAGGTGTGCGAACGCATCGGCCGTGAACTAGAGCACGAAATGTTCGGTGCTCTGGACAAAAAAGCGTGGCAGCATCTTCACACGCTGCTTGACCGCGCTTACGTGTCGGTACGGTCCTGGCAGGGCACGCAGCAACCCGCAGCCTTGCGTGCGCGACGGGCCATGCGGGGGCTGCCTGCACCCGTTGCCGGTGCGGACGCCCGGGTTGAGGCGACGTCATAGGCGCTGCGCGCGGGCATTGACCGTGTGGGTTTGCGACGGCGCCGGACGGGCTGGGTGCGGCAGTTCAGTGCCGAGCCGTGAAGACACAAACGCCTCGCAACTGCGAGGCGTTTGTTTTCATGGAGGGCTGGCGACACAGCGAGGCAGTTGCGCCAGCTGCGCGCGGTGCGTCAGTGCCCTGAAGCCCCAGCCGCACCCAAACCAGTCTCCGAGCGCACCTGCTGCGCCGGGAATGCGGCGCGCTCGCGTGCTGCGTTGGCGCTCTTGTCGGTGATCGAGAAGAACCAGATGCCCAGGAAGCCTATGGCCATGGAGAACAGCGCCGGCGAGGTGTAGGGGAACAGCGCCGAGCCGGCCGGGTTGCCCAGCGTGGCTTCCCACACCGAGGGCGACACGATGGTCAGGCCTACCGAGGAGACCAGGCCCATGAAACCACCAATTACCGCGCCGCGCGTGGTGCAGTCCTTCCACAGCACCGACAGGAACAGCACCGGGAAGTTGGCCGAAGCCGCGATGGCAAACGCCAGCGACACCATGAACGCGATGTTCTGCTTCTCGAAGGCAATGCCCAGTGCCACGGCAATCACGCCCAGGGTCAGCGTGGTGATGCGCGACACCTTCAGCTCGGCAGCGCTGTCGGCCCGGCCTTTCTTGAAGACCGTGGCATACAGGTCGTGCGACACGGCCGAAGCGCCCGACAGCGTCAGGCCCGCCACCACTGCCAGGATGGTGGCAAATGCCACCGCCGAGATGAAGCCGTAGAAGATGTTTCCGCCCACCGACTTGGCCACCAGCACCGCCGCCATGTTGGCCGTGCCCGCGCCGCCGTGGATGACGCCCTTGACGGTGTCGGCAAACTCGGGGTTGGTGAGCACCAGGGTGATGGCGCCAAAGCCGATGATGAAGATCAGCACGTAGAAGTAGCCGATCCAGGTGGTGGCCCACAGCACCGACTTGCGCGCCTGCTTGGCGTCAGGCACGGTGAAGAAGCGCATCAGGATGTGGGGCAGACCGGCGGTGCCGAACATCAGCGCCATGCCGAACGAGATGGCCGAGATCGGATCCTTGATGAAGCCGCCCGGCCCCATGATGGCCAGGCCTGCCTTGGCGGCTTCTTCGGGCGTCTTGCCGGTGTTGGCGGCGATGGCGGTGCGCACTTCAACGCCTTTGGCAAACAATGCCTCGGGACTGAAGCCGTATTGCGCCAGCACCATGAAGGCCATGAAGGTCACGCCCGCCAGCAGCAGCACGGCCTTGATGATCTGTACCCAGGTAGTGGCCGTCATGCCGCCAAAGAGCACATACACCATCATCAGCGCGCCCACGATGACCACTGCCATCCAGTACTCCAGGCCAAACAGCAGCTTGATGAGCTGGCCGGCGCCGACCATCTGCGCGATCAGGTAGAACGCCACCACCACCAGCGTGCCCGAAGCGGCAAAGGCGCGGATGGGTGTTTGCTGAAAGCGGTAGCCCGCCACGTCGGCAAAGGTGAACTTGCCCAGGTTGCGCAGGCGCTCGGCCATCAGGAAGGTGATGATGGGCCAGCCCACCAGAAAGCCGATGGAGTAGATCAGCCCGTCGTAGCCGGTAGCCATCACGGCCGCCGAAATGCCCAGAAACGAGGCCGCCGACATGTAGTCGCCCGCAATCGCCAGGCCGTTCTGAAAGCCGGTGATGCCGCCGCCGGCGGTGTAGAAGTCGGAGGCCGACTTGGTCTTGGCTGCGGCCCACTTCGTGATCCACAGCGTGCCGACCACAAAGGCGCCGAACATGAGGATGGCCGTCCAGTTGGTGGCCTGTTTGGCGGCTTCGCCCAGATCGCCGCCAGCGGCATGCGCGCCGCCAGACGCCAGCAAAGCCATGAGCGCCAGCACGCCGCCTTCGTATTTGTGACGAGCGTTCATTTCGAGGCGTCCTTCAGGATGTCTTTGGTCAGGGTGTCGAATTCGCCATTGGCGCGGCGTACGTAAATGGCGGTGATCACGATCGTGAAAACGATCACGCCCATGCCGATCGGAATGCCCAGCGAGGTCACGCCGGCGCCGATGGGCTGGGCCAGGAATTTCTTGTCGAACGCAATCAGCGCGATGTAGCCGTAGTACACGATCAGCATCAGGGCCGTCAGGAAGATGCCCAGACGATTGCGCTTGCTGCGCAACTCCCGGTACTTCGGATGGCTTTGTATTTTCTGGACCATCGGGTCGCTCATGGATGTCTCTCCTCAAGGTGGTATGGGAAGCCCAAATGGGGTGCGGCGTGCCGCGTCCCGGGGCTGGATTTTGCGAATGCGCGCTGACCAAGTGCTTACGCCGCACGGGTTTTCCGCGCAAGCGGCGCGCTGCAGACGCAGCCCGAAAGTCCGTGGTGCGGGCCATCAGCAGCGGCTTTTTCGGATCGGGAAATGCTGGCCAAGGGTTACTACCCGGGCTGTAAGTTGCGCGGAAGTTTCGCGTCAAGTTCTGTAAGAAAGCCGTCAGAACGGTGTCAGTCTCGGCGTAGATAGTGCGCGTGCAGGTATTTTTTTAACGCCTGTAAATCTAAAAAATCACAGGAGACAACAACCATGGCTATCAGCACTGCACACGCCGGCCGTCCCGGCGCTGCCCCCAGGCCGATGTCGGCCGAAGAAAAGAAGGTGATCTTTGCTTCTTCGCTTGGCACCGTGTTCGAGTGGTACGACTTTTATCTCTACGGCTCGCTTGCGGCCATCATTGCCAAGCAGTTCTTCAGCGGACTGGACGCTGGCGCGGCCTTCATCTTTGCGCTGCTGGCCTTTGCCGCCGGCTTTCTGGTGCGCCCTTTCGGTGCGCTGGTGTTCGGGCGCCTGGGCGACATGATCGGGCGCAAGTACACCTTCCTGGTCACCATCCTGATCATGGGCGTGTCCACTTTCATCGTCGGCATCCTGCCCAACTACGCCAGCATCGGCGTGGCCGCCCCTGTCATCCTGATCGTGCTGCGCATGCTGCAGGGTCTGGCCCTGGGCGGTGAGTACGGCGGCGCGGCCACCTACGTGGCCGAGCACGCGCCGCACGGCAAGCGCGGCGCCTACACCTCGTGGATCCAGACCACCGCCACGCTGGGCCTGTTCCTGTCGCTGCTGGTGATTCTGGGCACGCGCACGGCCCTGGGCGAAGCCGTGTTCAATGACTGGGGCTGGCGCATTCCGTTCCTGGTGTCCATCCTGCTGCTGGGCATCTCGGTGTGGATTCGCCTGTCGCTGTCCGAATCGCCCGCCTTCCAGAAGATGAAAGCCGAAGGCAAGACATCCAAGGCGCCGCTGTCCGAGTCTTTTGGTGAATGGAAGAACCTCAAGATCGTGATCCTGGCATTGGTGGGCCTGACTGCCGGCCAGGCCGTCGTCTGGTACACGGGGCAGTTCTACGCGCTGTTCTTCCTCACGCAACAGCTCAAGGTGGACGCCATCACGGCCAACCTGCTGATTGCCGCCGCACTGCTGATCGGCACGCCGTTCTTTGTGGTGTTCGGCTCCCTGTCCGACAAGATCGGCCGCAAGCCCATCATCATGCTGGGCTGCGTTCTGGCCGTGCTGACTTACTTTCCGGTCTTCAAGATGCTGACCGAAGCCGCCAACCCCGACCTGGCGCGCGCCCAGGCCTCGGCCGGCGTGGTGGTGACGGCTGACCCCGCCACCTGTTCGTTCCAGGGCAACCCCGTGGCGCGCGAGATCGACTTCCGCAGCTCGTGCGACATTGCCAAGCGCTACCTGGTGCAAAACTCGGTGAGCTACGACAACGCCGTGGGCGCCCCGGGCTCCCAGGCGGTGGTGAAGATCGGCGACAAGACCATCACCGCGCCCAATGGCAACGTCGTGAACCTCAAGTTTGACGAAGACAGCGTCAAGGCCATCGCAGCCTTCAAGAAGGAAATGGGCGAAGACCTGAAGCAGGCGGGCTATCCCACCAAGGCCGATCCCGCCAAGATGAACAAGCCCATGATGCTGGTCATCCTGGCGTACCTGGTGATTCTGGTGACCATGGTGTACGGCCCCATCGCCGCCATGCTGGTGGAGCTGTTCCCCACGCGCATCCGCTACACCTCCATGAGCCTGCCATACCACATCGGCAACGGCTGGTTTGGCGGCCTGCTGCCCACCACATCGTTTGCCATCGTGGCCTCCACAGGCAACATGTACAACGGACTGTGGTACCCCATCATCATCGCCGGCATGACCGCGGTGATTGGCACGCTGTTCATCCGCGAGACCAAGGATGTGGACATCTACGCCAACGACTGAGGCCGATACCCCCCCTGATTTCGGGTTAACCCTGACCTGAGAGGCTGCCGCCACACCTTCGTTTCCGCGGATGTGTGGCGGTTTTGCATTAGGGTTGTTATGGAGCCGTCATTGGCGTGTGATAGCGGATGGCTTGCACCTAGAATCCGCGCCACGGTTGTCCTTGTCAGGTGCATGCAGCCGCATCCGGCCAATCGCTGAATCGTCGGCACGCACAGCCCACGCCGACTTGCCCTACAAACACAAGCCATCAAGGAATCCTCATGCAGAAAACAAACCGTTTGTTGCTCGCCACTTTCGCCCTGCTGGGCGCCTCTGCCGCGCTGGCGCAAAGCAGCGTGACCATCTACGGCCGCGTGAACACCTCGGTGGAGCGCCAGAAGGTGGGCGGCACCAGCACCACCGTCATGCAGAACAACTCGTCGCGCTTTGGCTTCAAGGGCACCGAGGATCTGGGCGGCGGCCTGAAGGCGGGCTTCCAGCTGGAAAGCGGCTTCAACTCCGACACCGGCACGGGCTCCGGCTGGACCCACCCCACTACCGGCATGACCTTTGCCCGCCAGAGCGAAGTCAACCTGGCGGGCGGCTTCGGCATGATCCGCCTGGGCAACTTCACGCCCGAGTCGTACTACGCCACGGCCGACTACGTGAGCATGCACAACCATGACACCGGAACGTCTTCCGATGCCTTCTATTACGACCCGGTCTGGTTCGGCGGCCTGAGCGGCGGCCTGAGCACCACCAACAAGATCGGCTACCGCTCGCCCAGCCTGGGCGGTCTGACGGTTGATGCCTCCGTGAGCCTGCACGAGAAGACCTCCGGCGGCAAGAACGGCTACGACCTGGCCGCCAACTACAACATCGGCGCGCTGAACCTGGGTGCTGGCTACAGCAACCTTGACAGCAACTATCAGCTGGGCCTGCGCGCCCTGTACACCTTCGGTCAGTTCACCGTGGGCGGCTACTACCAGCGCAACAAGGACGAAAACCAGTGGACCACCACGGGCGCTGGCACACGCAACAACTTCCGTCTGGCAGGCATGTATGCGCTGGGCGCTTCCGAGTTCCACCTGAACGTGGGCCGCGCCGGCAAGTGGAGCGATGTGGCCGACAGCTCTGCCACGCAGTGGACCCTGGGCTACAACTACAACTTCAGCAAGCGCACCAAGGTGTATGCCTTCTACACCAAGGTGGACAACAAGGCGGGCGCCACTTACGCAACGGGCGTTGCCGGTGAAGACTTCAGTTCGGTGGCCCTGGGCGTTCGCCACAACTTCTGATGCCCGGGCGGCGTAAGCTGCCTGCAATCCAGGCCTGATTCAATGATGTCGGGCTTGCGATCAGCACAGACAGGCCTCACACCACGGTGTGGGGCTTTTTTGTTGGGGCGCCCTTTCCCGTTGACAACAATTTTCAGGAGACAAGCATGTGGAAGATCGTGGTGGGTTTTGTGGTGTTTGCGGCGATTGCGCTGTACGTGATCATGCAGGCGGGCGACCAGGTGGACATGAGCGGCGAAAAGCACGGCGGCGACGTCATGCACGCGCCCGAGCCAGCCGCGGCGGCGGCATCCGGCGCCAGCGCGGCCCAGTAAGCCGCCAATCCTGCCGACCCGCGAGCGCCCGATCCTCGCGGGTATTTTCATGGTCCGCCAGGCGCCGTGCGGGCTGTCCCTAGAATGCTGCGCCCCCTCACCGAAAGACCGCCAGCATGACCCAGGGACTGATCCGCATCCGCGGTGCGCGCCAGCACAACCTCAAGAACCTCGACCTGGACATCCGCACGGGCGAGCTCACCGTGGTCACCGGCCCCAGCGGCTCGGGCAAATCCAGCCTGGTGTTCGACACGCTGTACGCCGAGGGCCAGCGCCGCTACGTGGAGACCTTCAGCGCCTACGCGCGCCAGTTCCTGGACCGCATGGACAAGCCCGCCGTGGACAAGGTGGAGGGCGTGCCCCCGGCGATCGCCATCGACCAGACCAACCCGGTGCGCAGCTCGCGATCCACCGTGGGCACGATGACCGAGCTGAACGACCACCTCAAGCTGCTGTTCGCGCGCGCCGGGCAGCTCTTCGACCGCCGGACGGCGCTACCCGTGCGCCACGATTCGCCAGACACCATCCATGCCGAGTTGCAGCGGCGCTGCGCGGCGGAGGACGATCCGCGCATCGTGCTGACCTTCCCCGTGGAACTGCCCGCAGGCACTTCCGCCGAGCAACTGGAGCAATGGCTATCGGCCAGCGGCTTTACCAAGGTGCAGGCCGAGCGCGAGGTGGCCACGCCCAGCGGTCCACGCAAGCTGCTGGACGTGGTGGCCGACCGTTTCCGCATGGGCAACGTGGAGCGCGCGCGGGCGGTCGAGGCCATCGAAGTCGCGCTCAAGCGCGGCGGCGGGCGGCTCAACGTCTATCGCCTGCGCGGCGACGGTGAGGAGCCTGAGCTGTGGCGCTTTTCCACCGGCCTGCATTGCCCCGACAGCGACCTGCGCTACGCCGAGCCCATTGCGTCCATGTTCTCGTTCAACTCGGCCGTGGGCGCCTGCGACACCTGCCGCGGCTTCGGCCGCGTGATCGGGGTGGACTGGGGGCTGGTCATTCCCAACGACAGACTCACCCTGCGCGCGGGCGCGATCAAGCCCATACAGACCCCCGCCTGGAAGGAATGCCAGGACGACCTGATGCGCTACGCGGAAGACGCGGGCATCCCGCGCGACACGCCCTGGTACAAGCTCACCGCGGAGCAGAAACACTGGGTGATCGAAGGCACGCCCGGCTTCCGTGAAGGCAACTGGAACAAGCAGTGGTACGGCATCCGCCGCTTCTTCACCTATCTGGAGAGCAAGGCCTACAAGATGCACATCCGCGTGCTGCTGTCCAAGTACCGCAGCTACACGCCATGCCCGGTGTGCGCCGGCGCGCGCCTGAAGACCGACAGCCTGCTGTGGCGCCTGGGCAGCAAGCAGGACGCCGACGCCGTGCTCGACCCCGCGCAGCGCTTCATGCCCCAGGGCGTGGCGTGGACGCGCGCCCAGCTGGAGGCGCTGCCCGGCCTGTGCCTGCACGACCTGATGCTGCTGCCCATCGACCGTCTGCGGCGCTTCTTTGCGCGCATGACGGATGTGCAGGGTGCTCCTGATTTAATAGCTGGTGACGCTTATCAGGCAAGCGCTACAGCTCAAAAAGACCCACAGGCTGGTGATCGCCAGGCGCTGCAGCTGCTGCACGACGAGATCGCCACGCGCCTCAAGTACCTGTGCGACGTGGGCATCGGCTACCTCACGCTGGACCGGCAAAGCCGCACGCTGTCGGGTGGCGAGGTGCAGCGCATCAACCTGACCACGGCGCTGGGCACCTCCCTGGTCAACACGCTGTTCGTGCTGGACGAGCCCAGCATCGGCCTGCATCCGCGCGACATGCACCGCATCACCCAGGCCATGCTGCGCCTGCGCGATGCGGGCAACACGCTCGTCGTGGTGGAGCACGACCCGGCCGTCATGATCGCTGCCGACCGCGTCCTCGACTTCGGCCCCGGCCCCGGGGAGCGCGGCGGGCAGATCGTGTTTGACGGCACGGTGGACGCGCTGCGCCGCGCGCCCACGCTGACCGGCCAGTACCTGGGCGGGCACAAGCAGATCGGCACCGGGCTCAAGCGCCTGGTGACGGAGGCCACGCCGCGCCTGATTCTGGAGGGCGCGCGCGAGCACAACCTGCGCGATGTGAGCGTGGAGTTTCCGCTGCAGCGCCTGGTCGCCATCACCGGCGTGTCGGGCTCGGGCAAGTCCACGCTGATCCAGGACGTGCTGGCGCCCGCGCTCATGCGCCACTTCGGCAAGGCCACGGAATCACCCGGCGCGCACGAGCGGCTGCTGGGCGCCGATCATTTGAGCGACGTGGTGTTCGTGGACCAGTCGCCCATCGGCAAGACGGCGCGCTCCAACCCCGTGAGCTACGTGGGCGCGTGGGATGCCATCCGCGAGCTGTTCGCCGTGGCGCCGCAGGCCGCGCAGCGCGGCTACACCGCCGCCAAGTTCAGCTTCAACTCGGGCGACGGGCGCTGCCCCACCTGCGGCGGCTCGGGCTTCGAGCATGTGGAGATGCAGTTTTTGAGCGACGTGTACCTGCGCTGCCCCGACTGCGACGGCAAGCGCTACCGGCCCGAGATCCTGGAAGTGCGCATCGAACGCGGTGGCAGGCTGCTGAACGTGGCCGACGTGCTGGAGCTCACCGTGCACGAGGCGGCAGAGCTGTTCGCGAAAGACCGCGAGGTGATCCGCGCATTGCAGCCCATCGTGGACGTGGGGCTGGAGTACGTAAAGCTTGGCCAGCCCGTGCCCACGCTGTCGGGGGGCGAGGCGCAACGCCTGAAGCTGGCGGGCTTTCTGGCCGAGGCGGCCAAGAGCCAGGCCAAGTCGCGCCAGCCGCTGGCCCGCAAGGGCACGCTGTTTTTGTTTGACGAGCCGACCACCGGCCTGCACTTCGACGACATCGCCAAGCTGATGGGCGCGCTGCGCAAGCTGCTGCAGGCCGGGCACTCGCTCATCGTCATCGAGCACAACCTGGACGTGATCCGCGCCAGCGACTGGCTCATCGACCTGGGCCCCGAGGGCGGCGACGCGGGCGGCCAGGTGGTGGCCGAGGGTTCGCCCGAAGAGGTGCGCCAGCACCCCACGTCGCACACCGCGCAGGCGCTGCGCGAGTACGAACTGGCGCTGGGCGAGGGCGGCCATTCGGTGCACGAGCAGCAGGCCGTGCTACGAAAAGAGAAGCTGCTCGCGCTGGATGGCAAAGCGCCAGAGGCCAAAAACGCCATAGAAATCGTGAACGCGCGCGAGCACAACCTGCGCCACCTCACGCTGGACATTCCGCGCGGCCGGTTCAACGTGATCACCGGCGTGAGCGGCTCGGGCAAGTCCACGCTGGCGTTCGACATCCTGTTCAACGAAGGCCAGCGCCGCTACCTGGAAAGCCTCAACGCCTACGCCCGCAGCATCGTGCAGCCGGCCGGGCGGCCCGAGGTGGACGCGGTGTATGGCATACCGCCCACCGTGGCCATCGAGCAGCGCCTGTCGCGCGGCGGGCGCAAAAGCACCGTGGGCACCACCACCGAGGTGTGGCATTTCTTGCGCCTGCTGTACGTCAAGCTGGGCGTGCAGCACTGCGTGCACGACGGCGCGGCCGTGCAGCCGCAGACGGCCGAGAGCATTGCCGCGCAGCTGCTGCGCGACTGGCGCGGCCAGCACATCGGCCTGCTGGCGCCGCTGGTCGTGAACCGCAAGGGCGTCTATACCGAGCTGGCCGACTGGGCGCGCCCGCGTGGCTACACCCATCTGCGCGTGGACGGCAACTTTGTGCCGACGGCGGGTTTTCCGCGCATCGACCGCTTCAAGGAGCACACCATCGAGCTGCCCGTGGCCAGCCTGGATGTATCGCCTGCGCACGAGGACACGCTGCGCCAGCACCTGGCCCGCGCGCTGGAGCTGGGTAAGGGCGTGGTGCATGTGCTGAGCGACCTGGACGGCCTGCAAGAAGCGCTGCAGGACGGCATGCCCACCGCGCACATCGGGCGGCTGCAGGTGTTCTCCACCAAGCGCGCCTGCCCGGTGTGCGCCACCAGCTATGCCGAACTGGACCCGCGCCTGTTCTCCTACAACAGCAAGCACGGCTGGTGCCCCGACTGCGTGGGCACGGGCGTCAGGCTGACCAAAGAGCAGCGCAAGGCGTTCGATGATTCGGTGCAGGACGACAAGGCCAAGGGCCGCGAGCAGACCTTTGCCGAGCCCGAGGTGGAGGACATGACCGACGCCGCCTGCCCCACCTGCCAGGGCACGCGCCTGAACCCGGTGGCGCGCGCCGTGCAGTTTGCGGGCGTGGGCATCACGGACATCGCGGCGCTGTCGGCGACCGAGGTGCGGCAATGGATCGCAGGGCTGCAGCTGTCGGGCCGCATGACCCCGAGAGAAATGGAGATCGCCCGCGACCTGCTGCCCGAGATCCAGAGCCGCCTGGAGTTTCTGGAGGAGGTGGGCCTGTCCTACCTCACGCTGGATCGCGGCGCGCCTACGCTGTCCGGCGGCGAGGCACAGCGCATCCGCCTGGCCGCGCAGCTGGGCAGCAATCTGCAGGGCGTGTGCTACGTGCTGGACGAACCGACCATCGGCCTGCACGCACGCGACAACCAGATTTTGCTCAATGCCCTGCACAAGCTGGGCGACAAGGGCAACACCCTGGTAGTGGTGGAGCACGACGAGGACACCATCCGCCGCGCCGACCACATCATCGACATCGGCCCCAGCGCCGGCAAGCGCGGCGGGCGTCTGGTGGCGCAGGGCACGGTGGCCGACGTGCAGGCGGTGCCAGACTCGCAGACCGGCCGCTACCTGCTGCACGCCATGCGCCATCCGCTGCAGGCCAGGCGTGCGGTATTGCTCCCTCCCCCCCTGGGGGAGGGCGGGGGTGGGGGCCAGCCGGCGGTTGCCGCTGAATATCAGCCAAAACAGGCTAAAGCCCTTGTCAAACAAGCGCAAGCAGCTATCAATTTAGATTCTGCCAGCCCCCGCCCCAACCCTCCCCCAGAGGGGGAGGGAGTAAAGCACTGGCTCACCGTCCTCGGCGCGCACCTGCACAACCTGCAGCAGGTCACCGCGCGCGTGCCGCTGCAGCGGCTGGTGGCCGTCACGGGCGTGAGCGGCTCGGGCAAGTCCACGCTGGCGCGCGACGTGCTGCTGGCCAATGTGGCGGCCTGGGTGGGGCAGCGCGCCACCAAGGCCGGGCGCGACGCCATGGACGCCGGCAAGGCACCGCCGCTGGCCGGCTGCACCGGCCTGCAGGGCTTCGAGACCATCGACCGCGTGCTGGAGGTGGACCAGACGCCCATCGGCAAAACGCCGCGCAGCTGCCCCGCCACCTACATCGGCTTTTGGGACACCATCCGCAAGCTGTTTGCCGAGACGCTGGAGGCCAAGGCGCGCGGCTACGCGCCTGGGCGCTTCAGCTTCAACACCGGCGAAGGCCGCTGCCCGGCCTGCGAAGGCCAGGGCATACGCACCATCGCCATGAGCTTTCTGCCCGATGTGAAAGTGCCCTGCGAGGTCTGCCACGGCGCGCGCTTCAACCCCGAGACCCTGGCCGTCACCTGGCGCGGCAAAAGCATTGGCGACGTGCTGCAGATGGAAGTGGACGAGGCCGTGGAGTTCTTTGCCAGCATGCCCGCCATTGCCCACCCGCTGCAGCTGCTCAAGGACGTGGGCCTGGGCTACCTCACGCTGGGTCAGCCCAGCCCGACCTTGAGCGGCGGCGAGGCGCAGCGCATCAAGCTGGTGACCGAGCTCACCAAGGTGCGCGACGAGGTCGGCCGCCGCGGGCAAAAAGCGCCGCACACGCTGTACGTGCTGGACGAACCCACCGTCGGCCTGCACATGGCCGACGTGCACAAGCTCATCCAGGTGCTGCACCGCCTGGTGGACGGCGGCCACAGCGTGATCGTCATCGAGCACGACCTTCATGTCATCGCCGAGGCCGACTGGATCATCGACCTGGGCCCCGAGGGTGGCAAGGACGGCGGCCGCATCGTCGCCGCGGCCACGCCCGAAGACGTGGTGCGGCTGGGCACGCACACCGGCCGGGCGCTGGCGCCAGTGCTGGCGCGCTGAGCTGGAGGCGAAATCACTTAGGATCTATCCGTAAATTAAACTATGTTCCTGAGTCGCCCGTGATGCGGCGCAGGAGGTGTAGATGGCCAAGGCGCATGCCAATTCGTGGGAAGTGACGGACGATTTCTGGAGCCGGGTGGAG